>CANPXQ010000007.1 GCA_947586295.1 uncultured Bacilli bacterium | reverse complement strand
CCTTCCGTTATTTAAAATTTAATCATCTCCCCCCACTCTTTTTATAAAAAAAATAATAATTCAGTTCACTGATTATTATTTTTTGTTTTTTATAATTTACGAGCTTCTATTTCAGCAAGCTTTTCATAGAATTCTACGGCATTATCTTTATTAATATCATCATAGCCTAATTCCCGCAAAGCTTGATCTTTAAAAGTCATTAATTGTTGAGTTCTTGATAATTTTTCTTCATTTTTTTGTTCAATTTCTTGAATAAATAAACGATGATTTTCCGCTACTTTCTTCTTATCTGATTTGCCACTGTTATACAAAGATATCGCAGTATATAAAATACCTTCGAAAGTAAATTGTTTATCTTCATCAAAATAATATTCATCTGGCTTTATAAAGCAATTACTTTTGGCCATATAAGCAAGCAAGTACTTTATTTCGGGAATATTTTCCATCGCTTGAAGAAGATAATATAAATAACGCATTGTCGTGGTAGCATCATTATCTGTATCATCTTCTAATTTTTCTTTTAAAAGAAAAATTATATCATTTAATAAATGTTTCTTTTCTTTAGATAATGTATTACCGCTTAAATAATCAACATTACTATTTTTAACATTAGTATTTAATCTTTTTTCGACTTCCATCATATATTCTGTCGTAACATCGATGTTTTCTAAGGCTTTATCATCCCCTTCTGGAATATCTAATAACTTTAATAAAAGTATTTTCTTTTCTTTAGGCCATTTTTCTAAATCATCCAATACTAAATAGTTATAAACCATTTGGCGAGAAACTCCTAAATATTTTGCTAGTTTAACTTTTGAAACCCCTAGTTCTTGTAATAATTCATTCAACTTTTTCATTTTATCTCCTCGCAATTATATTTACAATTTAATTATACTTTACTTAACATAAAAGTGTCAAGTATTTTTAATTATTTCATATACCATAGTTCTTCATTATTTTTTTTCACAGTTTTAATAAAACCACAGCCTAGGCATTCTTCCCCTAAATATAATACACAAGCTTGACCTGGGGTAACAGCTTTAACTAATTCTAAAAATTTAACTGTAATAGTTTCATCCGAATTATAAATAAGTTCCACAGGATAATCGCTTCCCCGATAACGAAACTTCGCCGTACAAAAAGTTGGTCTTTCCCCACTTATAAAATTAACATTATCAATTAAACATTCATCAGTTTCCAAATATGTTTCATTAAATGTAACATATAATATGTTTTCAGCCACATTTTTACCACAAACAAAATGTTTTTTAGAATTTCCCCCTATTCCGACATTACGCCTTTGGCCAATCGTATAATTCATTAAACCTTGATGTTCGCCAATAACTTCCCTAGTCTCTACATCGATAATCTTTCCCGGATTAATTTTTAAATAATTTTGCACAAATTTTTGATAATTTCTTTCTCCAATAAAACAAATACCGGTTGAATCCTTTTTCTTCGCAACAGCTAAATTTTGTTCTAAAGCAATTTTTCTAACTTCATCTTTCGTTAAGTTACCAATCGGAAATAATACATTTCGAAATTTTTCTTTTTTTACATCAGCCAAAAAATAAGTTTGATCTTTATTTAAATCTTTAGCTCGAAGCAATTTACCATTTTCTATCCTGGCATAATGACCAGTAGCAATATAATCAGCCCCCAATTTTAAAGCTTCTTCAATAAATAAATCAAATTTTATATAGCGGTTACAAAGCATATCCGGATTCGGTGTTCGACCTTTTTCTAATTCCTCTAAAAAATATTTAAAAACATAGTCCCAGTATTCTTTAATAAAATCAACCCGATGTAATTTAATTCCTAAAGATTTACATACTTCTAAAGCATCATTATAATCTTCTTCTTGAGGACAAATATTCGTCCCTAATTCCATTCCTTCAGCATCATTATTTATATAACTATCCCAGTTACGCATAAATAACCCTTCAACATCATAATTTTCTTTTTTTAATAAATATAAACACACCGCTGAATCAACGCCACCGCTTACACCAACAATTACTTTTTTCATACTTCACTTCACCCTATTAGTATAACCTAATTTATTAAAAAATTAAAGATATTTATGATTTGGTTTCCCCAAAAATACAAAATCAAATCATTAACGAAAACAATAATTAAACATATTAAACTCTTTTTACTTAAATTAAATATTCTCTCTTTTTTTAAATTATTTTTCTTTAAAATAGTTAAACTTAATTTTGTTAAAAACAAAACTAATAAAAATAAAAAGAACAGATATACCCCTTTAGTAATAAATATATATATTAAGCTATATAAAAAGCCTTTAAAACCTTTAATAGTCGTTATACAACTAATAATAAATCCTAGTAAGAATCCGTTATAAAATAGATAAAATAAAGAAATAGGTAATCCGATAACTAATAAAGAAGTAATAATTAAAAAAGATATAATTAATAAATGAATCAGTAAATAATTTATTTTTATACTTTGAGTATTTAATAAAAAATTATTAATACTAGTCATAATAATATTTTTAGCATCCCCATTTAAGATATTTAAATATATAATACCAGATGCAATACCAATTATAAAAATAATACTTAAAAATATTAAATACTTTTTATTAATGCTTGTCCACATAATTATCACCTGTTTAAATATATTGCAATATTTACAAAAATATGATAAATTTATTAAGTAAGTTAGAGGTGATTATTTTGCATAAAAAAACCAAAAAAATAGCAATATGGATAATGCTTATCTTAATGGTTGGTAGTGTAATAGCGTCAATATTAGCTTACATTATCTAAAAAATATCGATGCAAATTGATATTTTTTTTTAGCCAAAAATAAATGTTAATAAAGCGCTAAACTTATCCATAAATAGATAAACAATAGTTAAAGCTCCAACTAAGAAAGGACCATATGGAACTTCATGATTTTTAGTTAAATATAAACTAGCAATAGAATATGGTAAAGCTAAAAAAGTCGATAATAATAAAGCTATTAAACCTAAATTGAGATCTAAAACTAAACCAATTACAAATGCTAATTTAACATCTCCCCCACCCAAAGCTTCTTTTTTAAATATTTTAGTTCCTAAGTATTGAACAAAATACATTATTAAAAATAAAATAATTCCGTAAAAAATGCTCATAAATGTACTTATATATCCTAAATATATAAATTTTAAAATAATAATTAAAATAGAAGCAACTACTAAAGCCGAATCAAGAATAATCATATATAAAAAGTCACTAATAAAAATCACTAACATTAAAGATATGACAATTAAGTATAAATAAAATTCATAACTTAAACCATATAATAAATATCCCGCTAAAAACAAAATACCGGTCGCTAGTTCCACAATAAAGTTTAAAATATTTATTTTTTTGTGACAATAACTACATTTCCCTTTTTGAAAAATATACGAAAACAAAGGTATTAAATTATACCATTTTAAAGGATGATGGCATTCATCACAATGACTTCGCGAAAATATAATATCTTCTTTTTGGGGCAAACGAGTACCAACTACCAGGAAAAAAGACCCAAATAATAGACCAATAATAAATATTAAAATGCTCATAAATTATGCCTTTATTGAATTGTATTATAAATACCAAACATTGGAATAATAACTGCAATGATTATAGCCCCAACAACTACTGCTAGAAAAGAAATCATAATAGGTTCAATAAATGATTTTAAGTTACTTACTATATTTCGATGCAATTCTTGATAATATTCACTAACCTTTTGCATCATATCGGCCAAACGACCTGTAGATTCTCCCGTAACAATCATATAATAAGCAACATCAGGAACAGCCCAGTGATCTTTAAAGGCTTCCGAAATTTTATCTCCTTTAACAATATTTTTAATTGTTCGATATAAAATAGCTTTATATATTTCATTATTTGTAATACGACTTAATATCCCCATACTATCAGTGATAAAGACATTATTCCGTAAAAGGGAAGAAAATGTTTTCGCAAAAATAGTTAACTCTTTATAAATAATAACATTTTTAACAATAGGAATATGCATTAATAAAATTTGAAAATAAGTTCTAAATAATTTCAAATATTTATATAACAACATAATGCCAAATATTACAACAAACAAAAATATCAAAATATAAACTATATTATTTTTCAGAAAATCACTGGCCCCAATAACAAACAAAGTAAAACCACTTACTTCGGCTCCATAATCTTCATATATTTGAGTAAATTGTGGAACTACATAAACTAATATGAAGATAATAACCCCAAAAGCAAAAACAGTTATGATGGCAGGATAAGTCATAGCACTAATCATTTCTTTTTTCGTACTATTTACTTCCGTATAATAATTAGCCATATCATCTAAAGTTTCGGTAAGTGTTCCACTCGCTTCTGCCGCTTTAATCATATTAATTAACAAGGCTGGAAACATATCTCCTTGTTTTTCCAAAGCAACAGAAAAAGGTTCCCCTAATGTTAATTCATAAGAAATTGATTGAAAAGCTCTTTGACGCGCCCCATTACCCTTTATTTGATTTGTTAATATTTTAATTGATTCATTTAAAGTAAGTCCGGCTTTAATATAAGTCGATAATTGAGTTAACCAGAAAATTAAATCTTTCGTACTCATTTTTTTGTTTCCAAAAAAAGAAGTTTTTTGATTTAATAGATCTAACCAAGAATTAGTTTTAATAGCATATACTTCATAACCTTCATTAAGTAAAAAACTATTAATATCGAGTTTGGAAAAACCCGGCATTGTACTCGTAAAAATCCGTTTAGTATTTGGATCTTTTACAGTAAATAAATAGATATGCGGATTTTTACTTCTTGTAGCTCCCGCTTCTTGTAAATCTTTTAATAGAAGGGCCTTTTCCGCTTCTAATTTAGCCATTTTTTTATCACTATATTTATATTCTTTAACTTTTTTTACTTTCTTCGTTCTTTCATAAATGTCATCATCAGCACCTTCCACCGAAAAATCTTTCGCTGATTGATATATTCGATCCAAACGAAAACTTATGGCGTTAAAAACAATAACCCATAGATCATAAAAACACGATTTAAAACCCATTAAGGCAAAAGCAATTATATTTATAAGAGTATAAAATGGCCATATTAGGTAATTTAAAAAATTTCCAGATTGCTTAGCTTCTTCCATATCGACTCCTCTTTATTATCATATATAAAGTATAGCATTTTCTTAAAAATTTGACAATAACCAAAACGTAATTTTCCGCATATAATATTTTAGGTGAAGAAAAATGTTTGGCCCAAATGCATATAAAGGTTTCTCTTTAGGAAAACTTCTTGGTACAATGAATAAAACTCTTAATTTTGCTAATCAAATGATCCCTATTTATGAACAAGCTAAACCCTTAATTAGTAATGCACGAAAAATAATGGGAACTCTAAGAGAATTTAGTCACACAAACATCGACTTAAATACTTTCAATAATAAAAAAAATACCTCTAATATAAGTAGTAATAATAATAAACAAACCTATACTAATCCGGTATTTTTTCAATAAATGCTTGTAATTCTTTGATTAATTTATCATATTTAGAAATATTTTGCTCTATTTTTAATTTTTGATATTTTTCTTTTAAATAATTTAAATAATGGTAATCGTAATTTTTTCCAAATTTAATTTCTTCTATAGTTAAATTATCAATACCTTTTTGATATTTAATTATTACATAATATTTACCCTTTTCATAAACAACTACTTCTTTAATTATCTTATAACCTATTTTTTGCATAAAACTTCTTAACATATCTAAGTTATTATGACAACAAATAATTAATTCCCTAGGTAATTTATTATACTCTAAGATTTTTTTAATCGTATAAAATCCCATTCCCGATAAAACCGCCGTATCATAAGTTTTGGGTAGATTAATAAAGCCATCAGACAAATAAACCGCTATTTTACTTTCTAAATTATATTTTTGAATATTTTTTTTCGTTCCTTCTAAAACATCTAAAGAAATATCACTGCAAGCGACATTTTTAAAATTTTTTTCTTTAACTAAATATATAGGTAAATAACCGTGGTCAGTTCCAATATCAATAACCTTATTATTTATAGTTATTAAAGACGCAATACCTTGAAGCCGCTTCGAATTCATTATTCACCTAAAAAATCTTTTAATTTTTTAGCTCGGGAAGGATGTCTTAACTTTCTTAAAGCTTTCGCTTCTATTTGTCTTATTCTTTCACGGGTTACATTAAAACGCTTACCTACTTCTTCAAGAGTATGACAAGTTCCATCAATAAGTCCAAACCGTAATTCTAAAACTTCTTGTTCCCGAGCTTGTAGCGACATTAAAACTTCTTTTATTTCTTTTTTTAACATTTCATTTTCGGTAAATTCTTCAGGGGATAAGCAAGATTCATCCTTTAAAAAATCTCCAAAATTGGAATCTTCTTCTTCTCCAATTGGGGTTTCTAATGATAAAGGTTCTTGACTTATTTTTAATACTTCCCTAACCTTTTCTGGAGAAATATTCATTTTTTTCGCAATTTCTTCTTCAGTAGGATCTCTATTTAAATCTAAGGTCAATTGTCTTTGGATACGCGTTAATTTATTAATAGTTTCAACCATATGAACTGGTACACGGATAGTCCGCGCTTGATCAGCTAAAGCTCGCGTAATAGCTTGTCTAATCCACCAAGTTGCATAAGTTGAAAATTTATAACCTTTATCATAATCAAATTTATCTACAGCCTTCATTAAGCCAATATTACCTTCTTGAATTAAATCTAAAAATAATAATCCTCTTCCAACATAACGTTTAGCAATACTAACAACTAACCGTAAATTTGATTCCGCTAAAATTCTTTTGGCTTCTTCATCACCTGAAGCTACTCTTTTACTTATTTCCATTTCTTGTTCAGGACTAAGTAAAGAAATACGTCCTATTTCCTTTAAATACATTCTTACCGGATCATTAATATTGGTATCCTTTGTAATATCTTCTTCAACTAAAATAACATCTTCATCTTTTTCTTCTTTTTTCCGAGCATTACCACTTTCATCAACATCACTTTCCGGAATTACATTAATATTACTTTCTACAAACTTATTATATAATTCATCTAAATCATCACTGTCTATTTCTAAACCTTTTAATTCTTCAGCCAGTTGTTCAAAAGTAATAAATCCTTTTTCTTTACCTAAATTTATTAACGTATCTACTCTTTCTTCTAACGTTTTAATTTTTTTCATATCTACACTTCCTTTTTTATTTCCGCTATCTTATTTAGTATTTCCATTTTTTTATTTATATCTATCTCTTCTTGTAAACTTTTCTTTAAATCTTTTATTTCTTCTTTTTTTAATTCTTTTATAATAACTTCTATACACCGATTAAATTCATTCATATTGACTTCATTAATACTGGCAATTATTGTACTTATCTGTGGCCAAATTTCCGTATTATTTTGTATATAAGTAGAAAAATCTGCAATATTTATATCCGCATAATGATTATTATAATAAATTATTTCACTCGCTATTATTCTATCCTGTTTATCTTTAAAATATCCTAATTTTTCCTTATAAACGCGAATATATTTGGCATCTACCATCATTGCATATAGAATATAGTTTTTGGCAATTTCATATTTAGTCTTTTTCTCTTTTACTATAACTTCAGGTGTCTTTAAAGTATTAATAGAATTATTTAAATTCTTCTTTAATAATTCTTTATCTATATTATAAGTTTTACTTAAATTATTTAAAACCATCTCCTTAGTTATATTATCATAATTATTAATGCTTTTTAAAACTTCCTTGATGTATTGTACCACATCATTTACCGAATTTAAATCTTTATTTTCTTTTAAATGGTTTAATAAAAAATCTAAAAACGTTTGACCGTGCCTTAGACAATCATTTAAAGCATCTAATCCAAAACTCCGAATATACTCATCAGGATCTTTTGCTTTTGATAAACGCACAACATTGGGGGAAATATTATTTTTAATTAATTTTTCGCCAACAGCAATAGTAGCCTCTAAACCTGCATTATCATTATCTAACATTAATAAAACTTTAGCTTTAGTTTTGAGAATTTCTTTAATTATTTCATCACTTATCGCTACGCCCATTAAAGCCACAACATTTTTAATGCCCCAACAACTAAGCATAATTGCATCCATATTTCCTTCGACAATGATTATTGTCCCCTCTTTTTTAATATAATTTTTCGCGTTATAAAAGTTAAACAATACTTGACTTTTTTTATAAATACTCGTTTCTTTAGTATTAATATATTTACTTGCCGGGGTATCTTTATAAATTCTTCCTGTAAAAGCAACTACTTCTCCACTCATATTTTGGATCGGAATCATTATCCGATCAGCAAAAAAATCATAGCAATCAATTCCCGACTTATTTACCAAACCGACTTTTTCCATATCCGTAGTTGTAAAGCCTTTACGTTGTAAAAAATTATTTAAACCTTGGTTATCTAAAGCTAAACCTATTTTAAACTCATTTATAATATCATCGTTTATACCTCTATTTAATAAATATTTCTTAGCTTCTATCCCTAATGTCGTATTTAAATTATTACAATAATATTTAACTGCATAATCATACATTTCATATTCTTTTTTTAAAACTTTATTATTTTTTTTAGGATCAATATTAAGTTGATAACCTATTTTTTCACAAACAATTTTTACCGCTTCTAAAAAGTTAACGTTTTCATATTTCATAACAAAATTAAAGACGTTACCCCCACTACGACAAGTAAAACAATTAAATATTTGCCTTTCGGGAGAAATGACTAAACTAGGAGTATGATCATCATGAAAAGGACAAATGGCTACATAGTTTCGTCCTTTTTTTTGCACTTGCAAATAATCCGATATAATATCGACAATATCGGCTTCTTTTCTAATTTTCGTTATTTCTGCTTCACTAATAAATGCCATTTTTTCCCTCTACCTATATATATTACTTTTAAATATGGTATTTCCTTTATTTTTTTAAATATTTTTTTAAATTCCAAGTACTTAAGCCCCTATTTAGAATACTTAATAAAAATATTGCTAAAAAAACACCTTCATTATAATTTAAAATATTGGTAAAAATTACCGTTAATATACCTAAAAATAAAGAATATAGAAATTGGTATTTTCTCGCATTAGGCGTATGAAAATAATTACTCGCTACAAAAACAAAAGCAAATAATATATTAGGATTAAATAATAGATAAAAATTAAATTTTTGACTAATTAATAAATATAAGGCTGTAAAAATAAAATAAAACAAATAGCTAAAAACGGGAATTATTCCTTTAATACTTTTTTGATAAATTAAAAATATCAAAGAAATTAATATAAGCACAAAACTCGTAGTAGCCCAAGCGCCTATTTGATGACCCATTAATAAATCCCAATAATTATAGGAATAACTATAATTTGCTTCTAAGATATTAGCATATGTATAATTAAACTTCGCTATTAATAGACCAACTAATAAAATTTTAAGTAAAGCTACTTCATTAAATTTACTATCTTTAAATACTAAATTTAAGATAATTAATAAAATTATACCAATAGTATATATTAAATAATTAGTATTAGAAGAAAATATTAAACTAAAAACAAGATAGTTAATTAATTCATAATTTAATTTAAAACGTTTTTCTTTTAAATAAATATAAATTGTATAACCGATTAAACTAATACCAATAAATATTAAGGGTTTAAATATAGAAAAAAAATCTATTAATCCTTTTTGATATATCAGATAACCATTTTTATATATTCCATAAATAATTAAAGGAATAAAAGCTATTAAATAATCAATAACAATAAAAGCTTCTTTTTTCTTTGTATGAATATACATCTACTTCACCTTACTTTATCTTTCAAATTTATATAGCTGGGACAAATATAATTACATAAACCACAATTAAGACATCTTGACGATTTTTTATTTTCCAAATACATTTTCTGAGGATTAATTCCTACAGGACAAATATTTAAACATTTACCGCAATTAAGACATCTTTGAGATTTTACAGGTACCTTAGGCATAATAAAAATACATTTTATATCTTCTGTAATTACAAAATCTAAATTAGTCGTAGCAAATCCTTGCATTAAGCCATTAATATAAAAAACACTATTTTCTTTATAAGAGGAAGATTTTAATAACTCTTTTAAAGATGTGCCAACTTTTATTTTTTTTATACTTCCCGTAGATAATAAATTATTTCCGCCAAGAGTTAATAAAGAATTATCTTTTTGACCAATATTTTTAAGTAAATATATTAAAGTAATTACTTCATCAATATTTAAATATAGCGAATCTTCTTCTTTAATTTTAAAATGTTTTTTAAAACATAATTCATTTCCTAATAAATATAAATCATCTACCAAAGATAAATTAATAAAAGGATACATCCCAATAGTATTCAAACAATCAATAATTATAGAACTATCAATATCTTTTAAATAAATATTACATTTTTCACAATGGTATAAAATACGTAATTGTTCAATTACATTTAAAATATCCATAATATTTTCTTTAAATAACATTATATTAGTTTTACTATATGGTTCATCTTCTATAATATTTATATACATATTTGAAACCGTCTTTAAACTTTTAAACTTATTTAAAAGTTCTTTATTATATTTTAAGGAATCAATTAAATAATTATAATCTATTTTGGTAATATTTCGTCTTTTATTAATAGCCCGTTTTTCCCGAAAATCATTTTTTATAACTAGACATTTACAATTTTTTTTCGCTACTTGCATAGTTTTTAAACCTATAATATTACCCGATATAGGACTAGTTATCCAATAATTATTTATAAATAAATAATCATCTTTATATACATAATCATTTTGCTTATATTTTAATTTATTATTATTTAGGGGTATATAAACATAATCAGGATTTAAAAACTCCTCAATTGTTTCTTTGATGGGCCTAAAATTAGCTTTTTCTAACCGGATTAGTCTCATATTTACCACCAAGAAAATTATACAATAAATAGTTTAAAAATGCTATAATCTATTTCTTTTTAGCATTATCGAACTCTTGCAAAAACTTTTTTAAAACTACAGCTACTTTTTCAGGAATAATAGTTGCTAATTCAGCAATAGTTGCTTCTTGCATTTTCGCTACACTTCCATACTTTTTAATTAATTTTTTCTTCCGAATGGATCCAATACCTTCAATATTATCTAAAACACTAGCAATGCTTCCTTTACTTCTAATTTGTTTGTGATAATTTATGGTATAGCGATGTACTTCATCTTGAATACGCGTTAAATAATGAAAAATATCACTACTACGAGGAATAGCAATAAGTTCTAAAGTATCGCCATCAATAAGTTCATTAGTTCGATGATGATTATCCTTTTTTAAGCCACATACTTTAATCGCTAAATTTAAGCTTTTTAAAACATCCCGACAAGCTCGAATTTGATTTTCGCCCCCATCGACCAATATCAAATCAGGAATGACTAATTTATCAACTAAAACCCGATAATAACGTCTATAAATTACTTCCTTCATTGTATTATAATCATCATTTTTATCGATACTAACTTTAAACTTCCGATATTCTTTACGCGCTGGTTTACCATTTAGAAAAACCACCATTCCACTAACAGCAAAAGAACCAAAAAGATTGGAATTATCAAAAGCTTCAATCCTATCTAAGGTCTTCAGATGAAGTAACTCTTTTAATTCATTATTGGCCCCTTCCGTTCTTTTTTCATTTCTTTCAATCATTTCCAGTTCTTGAATTAAAGCAATCTTAGCATTATTATAAGCCATATCTAATAATTCTTTTTTCTTTCCTTTTAAAGGAACATAGACTTTAGTATTTAAAATATTACCTATAATATCAGTATTAAAATTAGCACTTACTAATAACTCTTTAGGTATTTCATGATTAGTATAAAAATTTAATATATAACTATTAATTTCATCTACTTCATCGGTTATTAAATAAAATTTCTCATTACTTCCCCCAACTATTTTCCCATTTCTTAGAAATAGTATTTGCATCGATACAATACCATCAGCCAAATAATAATTAATAACATCCCGATTAATATAATCTCTAATTTCTATTTTTTGCCGATCTAAAATGATATTTATAAATTTTAATTCTTCTTTTAACGCTAAAGCCGCTTCATAATTTAAATTATCCGCTAGAGTAGCCATTTTTTCCATTATCTTATCTTTAATTATTTTATTATTACCTTTTAGAAAACTTAAAATATCATTTTCCATATTCTTTAATTTTTCTTGATCAATATTCCGTTCACAAAAACCTAAACATTCATTTATATGATAATATAAACAAACTTTTTTCGGATTACCTTCACATTTTTTTAAAGGATATAAGCGATTAATTAAATTAACAATTCTTCGAGCAGCATAAACATTCGGATATGGTCCAAATAATATTTTTTTATCTTTTTTCTTAATAGAAGTATAACGTGATACTTTTAGACGTGGATACGGTTTACGAATATATTCAATATAAGGATAAGTTTTATCATCTTTAAGTAAAATATTATATTTAGGATTATATTCTTTTATTAAATTTATTTCTAAAATAAAGGCTTCTTGTTCTGTGGCGGTAGTTATGTAGGTAAAATCTGTTATTTCACTAACCAATTTAGCTGTTTTACCCGTAACATTACCTTTAAAATAACTATTTACTCTTTTATATAAATCTTTAGCTTTACCAACATATATAATAACATTATTACGATTCCGCATTTGATAACTTCCAGGCAAATGGGGAATAGTTTTTAACTTCTCCTCTAACATAAACTCACCTACTTCCTTTATTATACTACAAAAAGAAGGAAAAATAAGATATAATATTTTTGGTGAGTATAATGCTTTTAAAGATAGCGACAATTGAAATTAAAAAATCTAAATTTATAAGTTATGCCTATAAAATTAATCATAAAGAAGAAATAAAAACAATTATTGAGACACTAAAAAAAGAACATAAAAAAGCTCGACACATAGTTTATGCCTACAAAATTGGCGTTAATGCGGGTAAAACTGATGACAAAGAACCAAGTGGTACAGCTGGAAGTCAAATATATAATATCATTGCTTTAAATAATTTAGATAATATTTTAATTGTCGTCGTTCGTTATTTTGGAGGTATTAAATTAGGAGCCGGTTTACTAGCCAGAACCTATAAAAATGCCGCTTTAGAATGTTTAAAAACTATTTAAGATTTTTTTCGACGACTGCGCGTTTCTTCCTTCACTTCAGGCACTTGATAATTAATTAAATCTTCCCAATTTTTTAAATATTTACTATAAGCTTCTTTTAAAGAGAAAATAATTAAATTCTTAATTGTCGCTTCATCCATTTGTCTAGCACTCCCAAGGGTTTTAACAATAATAATATCATTAAAATCATCAGAATATTTCCAAATTATTTCCCCATCTTTTACTTTATATGAAAAAGTAGAATTTTCTTCTTTTATTTCGCAATCATATTTATCTACAGTATATAATTTTTCTAATATTTCTTCACTAGTTAAGTTTTCCATTAATAAATTATCTATTATTTTACTATATTCTTCTAGAATAATTTTTTCTTGTTCTTTTTTACTAAGTTTTTTTATCGGCCCAGTTACATCTAAAATTTTTATTTTTCGCCTTTTTATTAAAATAGTTACATCAGAAGTACCTTCCAAAGTACTAATATTTAAATTTTTTATCATATGTTTATTAATAACTCTTTTTTCCATAATCATAAAAGCTTTAAAACCCGTAGGTCTTTTTTGATATTCTTTTATTTCATAGTTTTCTAAAGGAACTAACTCCTTTTTTACTTCATCATACATATCCATAAAAAATTGTTCATAGTCTTTTAATAAAATCAATGGTAAATAAATATTTAAACCAAATACAAAAACTAAACGTATTTTAAATTCTTTATTATTTTGAATACTATTTTTAACAGTCTTACTACTATCCGTAAAAGATATGGTATAACCATTATCAGCTAAAATTTTTAAAAAACTAAATAATAAAGACATAAACATTCCGCTTGATATTACAACTGATAATCCATATGTAATAATTAAAGGTAATAATACTTTAAAAAATAAAACATTATACATACTTTTCACCTACAAAAAATATGATAACATATCACTATAAAAAAAGAAATAAAAAAAAAGTTAAATATCTTTAACCATTTCCTTAATTTCTTCCAAATTGTGAAAGCCTACAACCTTCTTTACTTCTTCTTTATTTTTAAATACAATCAATGTAGGAATACTCATTATGCCATAATTTTTCGCTATCTCTGGAAATAAATCCACATTAACTTTTAAAACCTTAATAAAGTCTATTTCTTCTAGTAAAGGTGCTAACATTTTACAAGGACCACACCAATCAGCATAAAAATCAACTAAATAATTATCATTAGCGATAACATCTAATAGATTTTCCCCTTCACTTAAATATTTAACCATTTTAACCTCCCTAAGAAAATTTTACATTTTCAATATCTATTTTATTTTTTTCTCCTAATTTTTCTACATCTTCAATACTTATTATATTATAATGAATTAAAGTTGATAATACTTGAATATTTAATTCTTTTTTATTTTCGCCACTAAAATTATTCGCGAGTTTATTTATATCATCTAAAGCTAAAGTTGTTTTATTCATTACCGTGCTCATAAATGGCATTCTCTCTAATAAAATGATTCCCATTTGACTATCTTTAACATAATTGGTTGTAAAAGGAATATGAAAACATATATAAACAATTAAAAAGACAAAAGCTAAACCTTCTATGGCTCCTAAAATAAAACCAAATATTTTCGAAGGAATCGCTAAAACCACCGTTAACTTTAATAATCTTTCAATTAATCCCGATAAAGAAATAAAAATATTTAAAATACAATATAATACAACATAAATAACTACAAATGATACTAATTCATATATTAAAATACTCATTGCTGGAACACCCGAAAATATTCCTCCAAAGTCGAAAAATGGAAGCTTATCCATTAAAAAGTTCGCAATTACACCTTTAAAAGTATAAGCAATAATAGCGATACAAACTGTACCTAATAATTGAACTAAACTTCTAATAACTCCTCTACGAAAACCAATAATACCACCAAATACGGCAAATAAAATTATAATAATATCAATAATATTCACTAATAACCCTTCTTTCTATTACTATAATTATATTATAAAAGAGATGAAAAAAAAAGTCAATTATGTTAAAATATAAACAAGGGTGATTAGATGACTGTTGTTTTTAAAGTAAGTGATAATTTAAAAGAAAAAATAATTAATTTTTATGAACCTTTCAAAAAAGAAAAAACACCACCATATGCTATTTTTCAAGCTATTAATGCCGATTGTGTTATTACATTATATGAAAGTGGTAAAATAATGTTTCAAGGTATTAGTGCCGATATAGAATCTAGTATATGGATTGATTTAGAAAGAAAAATAAATAATCGTCAAATTGATATAAATGGTAAAGAAAAAAAAGAAAAGAAAAATTATAATTTAAATATGTATAATACCTTAGGATCTGATGAAGTGGGAACGGGAGATTATTTTGGTCCTATAATCGTTAGCGCTACTTTTGTCGATAAAACTAATCAAGACTTTTTATTAAAATTAAAAGTTGGGGATTCTAAAAAAATAACTGATGATAAGATTAAAAAAATAGCTCCTAAAATAATGGAAAAAATACCATATATTACCCTTAAAGTAGATAATGAAACCTATAATAAATATTATACTAATGAATTAAATATGAATAAAATAAAAGCTATATTACATAATAAAGTTTTACTAGCTTTACTTAAGAAAAATATTAAACCAGATAAAATAGTTGTTGATCAATTTGTTAATCCACGTAAATATTATGAATATTTAAATGATGTTAAAGAAAAAGTAACAAATATCTTTTTTACTCCTAAAGCAGAAGATCAGTGTTTAGCTGTTGCTTGTGCTTCTATTATTAGTCGATATTTTTTCCTAAAAGAAATGGAAAAACTTTCAAATGAATTAGGAGAAACTATTCCTAAGGGTGCTGGTAATCAAGTTGATGAATTTGCTCAAAAAATACTTAAAGAAAAAGGTTATGACTACTTACTTACCATTGTCAAAAAGAATTTCAAAAATACGGAAAAATTAAAGGAAGATTAATTATTTATCTTCCTTTTATATTATTGTAATACTAATTTATAAGGACTAGTTTTAGTTCCTTCCCCTGAAGATAATATTACATCAGAGGAAATATAGAAGGTAGGACGAACAATATATGCGTATGGTCCGCCTGAGTGACAAAAAACATTTTGCAAGAATATATTTTGTGAAATAAATAAATCAGTAGAAATTGCAAACGCATTATGATCGGAAAAACTATCTATATTAACTGAATCAATTCCTCTTGAAATAGTCCATTCAATATAATTGATCAACCAATCACTACCTATACTGTCCCGATAGTCACCATAAGGGCTACTATAATTTAAATAGTTATAATTTGGTAAGTTCCAGTACTTACTTTCTGCTCCATACATATAATCACTTACATACATTAATCCTATTTCATCTTTATATATTATATCATCTTCTGTACAAGGAATTTTTGAAAAATCTTCGGTATAACAAACTTCATCCCCTATTTGAAATTTATTTTTTCCTAGTTCATAGTCGTAAAACATTTTAGCATTATATTCAGCTCCTCTATCAGTACCATATATATCAATCCCTCCAACTACCCAATTATGCTCTACTATCATTTGCTTTAATTCTGATAAGTTTGTTTCTAAATATGTATCAAAATAATACCCATTTAAATTTTCATTATTTAATGTACTATATCGTCACATATTTAAAAATTCATCATTCCAAACGAACATATTATTTTCATTAGTTGCGCCATCGGATCCGAGTTCAGTTGTTGTTGCTTGAGTTGCTTTTATTAATTTTGTTTCATATTTTCCTTCTTCATTTTTAAATGTTCCTATTATTCTATATAATTTATCTTCACTACATTCACTACCTACACATACATAGTTATTTA
>CANPXQ010000006.1 GCA_947586295.1 uncultured Bacilli bacterium | reverse complement strand
GTTTTCTCGGCATAAAGTCGCATTAATTACTTATTATCGATTATTCTAAAAGTTGCACTTGACTTTTTAATTAATAAATTATTTTGCTAAATCAGCCATTATTTCCTTAATTTTTTCACTATTCCATATTTCAATATTTAAACTGATGGCTTTATCATATTTAGAACCGGGATTATCACCCACAATAACGACATCGGTATTTTTAGAAACCGATTCACTTACTAGACCATCATAAGATTCTAAAACTTCTTTTATTTCATTACGCGAATAACCAGCAATTGTTCCCGTTATAACAAATTTTTTATTAGTTATAAGATCATTTTGTTTTCTTATAGAACCAGTTTCTTGCATATTAATACCAATATTTTTAAGCTCTTCAATAAAATCTTGATGTTCTAAAAAATAATTATAAATATTAGTTGCTAAAGTTTCTCCAATATCGGGAATATTTTCTAAATCTTCAATGCTTGCTTTCATTAGATAATCAATATTACTAAAGCGATGGGCTAAAACTTTGGCTGTCTTGCTACCAATTCCCGGAATCCCAATAGCATATAAAACTCTCGCTAAGCCACTTTGTTTAGAAGCCTCAATATTTTCTAATATTTTATTAATACTTTGTTCCCCATAACCATCAAATTCTAATAATTGTTCTTTTTTAGTTTTTAAATCGTAAAAATCCGCAATCCGTTTGACAAAACCTAAATTATATAATTCTTCAACTATTTCTTCTCCTAAACCTTCAATATTCATTGCATCGCGTGATACATAATGAATTAAACCATTAATTTTTCGAGCTGGACAAGATTCATTGGGGCAAAAATAATCGACTTGACTTTCCTTTTTAATTAAGGGAGCATCACACATTGGACAATTGCTAATCATTTGGAAATCTTTTTCTTGACCTGTTCTTCTAGAAATTATGGCTCCCGTAACAGCAGGAATTACATCACCAGCTTTTTTTATTGATACGATATCACCTATTTTCAGATTCTTGCTAATTACATAATCCGCATTATGAAGGGTTGCCCTAGAAATAGTTGAGCCCATTAAAATAACTGGTTCTAATACAGCATTAGGCGTAATCCTTCCCGTTCTACCTACCGTAAAAATAATATCTTTTAATTTAGTTAAAACTTCGATAGCCGGAAATTTATAGGCCGTTGCCCATTTGGGATATTTAGCCGTATAACCTATTTCTTGTTGTTCTCTAAAAATATTATGCTTTATAACTACACCATCTATTTCATAAGTTAATTTATCTCTTTTTAAAGTCTCTTCTTTGATATAATCTAATACCCCTTGAACATTATAGACTAATTTCGTATCTTCCATTGTTTTAAAACCTAATTTTTTTAAATAATTAATGGCCTCATAGTGCGTTTTAATTCCAAACTTTTCTGGTTCCATTAAATAATAGATAAAAACATCTAACTGTCTTTGAGAAGCTACTTTACTATCTAATTGTCTTAAAGAACCAGCAGCTGCATTCCGAACATTAGCTAAAACAGGTAATCCTTCTTTTTCTCTTTCTTTATTCAATTTTGCTAAAGTTTTTTTATGCATAAAAACTTCGCCTCTTACTTCTAAAGAAATATTTTCTTTTAATTTTAAAGGAATACTTTTAATAGTTTTAACATTATTAGTTACATCTTCCCCGACTATACCATCCCCCCGAGTAATTCCTTGAACTAACAAACCATTTTCATATATTAAAGAAATAGATAACCCATCTATTTTTTGTTCACAAACAAATTGCGGAGTTATACCTTCTTTTTCAATTTTTAAAGCAAAGTCTTTTATTTCTTCTTCATTAAAAACATTACTTAAACTAAGCATTGGAATTTTATGAGTAACTTTAGCAAATTTATCAACCGCAGCTCCCCCAACTCTTTGCGTAGGACTATCGGGAAAAGCATATTCTGGATATTTAGTTTCTAATAAAATTAATTCCCGCATATATTTATCATATTCTTGGTCCGTAATATAAGGATCATCTAAAACATAATAACGTCTAGAAGCTTCATTCAAGATTTCCGTTAATTCTAATATTCTTTTTTTAGCGTCCATATTTATTTCCCCATAAATTATTTGGATACATTCCTTGTGCAATTAATTCATTTAAAGTAGCTTTTAAATCTAATAAATCATTTTTATAAGTCATACCAAACCATTTACCATAATTTGTAATCGCGAGAAAATTAATTTTTTCTTCTTTTAAACACTTTTTTATTACATCCGTTAAAATTAATTCTTGATCAATGGCGGGATTACTATCCAAAAAAGCAATTAAATCTTTTTCAACAAAATCAAATATAGTTGGTTTAAAGACAAAGAAATTCATTGCCACGGGAGCATCAGGTGCAATTAAAACTTGTTCTTTTGTTAATTTACTAGTAGCGATAATATTATTATCCTTTTCTTCAATACTTACTTCTTCAATATCATAAACGTGATTATTTAAAGTTTTAACTAAACCACGATTTACTTTTCCCATTTTACTTCGCGTATTTTCATAAGGATAATTAATAGTTAAATATTCATAAGGATTAGTACTATTATCAATGAAATGCGCAGCGATTTTAAAAGCTTCTAAGCCATAATAATCATCCGAATTAATCATTACAAATGCTTCATTTATATATGGTTTAGCACAATATAAGGCGTGGGCTGTGCCAAGCATTTTTACTCTATCTTTGTTTAATTTATAATCATCTAAAGATTGAAAAGCAAATTCTACTTCTATTTGATTTTCAAACTTTTTTGTAATATTTTCTTTAAAATATTCTAAGTTTTCTTTTTTTATAACAAATACTACTTTTGTAAAACCACATCTTATAGCATCATATATAGAATAATCTGCGATAATTTCACCACTAGGACCCACTGGTTCAATTTGTTTTAATCCCCCAAAACGGGACCCCATTCCAGCCGCTAGAATAACCAAAGATTTCTTCATAAATATCATTCCTTCCTTAATCCTTTAAAATTTTTAAGAATTTTCTTTATACCATATCTTTTATTAAAAGCCACAGTTACAAACTTTTCATCATAATCCGTAACTACTCCTCTACCATATGTTAAATGCATAACTATATCGCCGCGATGAAATACGGAATCTTCCTCTTCGTAATATAAATCTTTATTAAACTTTTCTTTTTCCTCTTCTTTAATTAAAACATTATCTAGTAAGTTGTGATCAATTTCCGTAATAAAGCGACTAGGAGCATTCATTTGACTATTACCAAAAAGCATTCTTTTTTTGGCATTGGTTAAATACAATCTTTCTTTAGCACGAGTAATAGCCACATAACATAAACGTCTTTCTTCTTCTAAACCATCTTTTTCTTGTAAACTCATTGAATGTGGTAATATATTTTCTTCCATACCCGCAATAAAAACATTTTTAAACTCTAAGCCTTTAGCCGAATGAATTGTCATTAAAGTTATTGCATCAGCACTTTCTTGATGTTCAGCAATATCACTCGCAATACTTATTTCTTCTAGAAAATCTTCAAGATTAACACTACCTACTTCATTTTGATAATTTTCAGTAATACTACGAAATTCCATTAAATTTTCTTTTCTTATTTCATCTTCCAAATTAAAACTATCATCCAAAGCTTTTTTGATTCCTGTTTTATCTAATATTTTATCTATTAATTCCGTCAAATCACAATTTTTGGTATCGAGAGTTAATTCTAATATTAAATTTTTAAAACTTAATTCTTTAGGAGTATTTAAAGCCTCAAATAAACTAATGTGTTTCTTTTGTGCTTCTAGGGATAAGGCATCTAAACTCTTTAGACCAATACCTCTTTTAGGCTCATTGATAACTCTTCTTAAAGATACCTCATCATCGTGATTTGCAATTAATTTTAAATAAGCAATTAAATCTTTAATTTCTTTTCTTTTATAAAAGTAATAACTACCAACAATTCGATAAGGAAACCGATTATTATTCATCCCTTCTTCAATAATTCGCCCTTGACCATTAGTCCGATATAATATAGCTATATCATTATATTTATTACCCTCTTCTAATAATTTTTTTATCTGTTCCATAATTAAAGTAACTTCGTGTTTTTCATCATATGCTCGCATATACTTTATTTTTAATCCATTACCCAAATTACTATATAAATTTACCTCACCACTATGCATATTATTTTTAATAACACTATTAGCCGCATTTAAGATATTATTAGTACTCCGATAATTTTGATTTAAAATAATCTTTTTTAAATTAGGATAATCTTTTTCAAAATTTAAGATATTTTGATAATTAGCTTGGCGAAAACCATAAATACTTTGATTATGATCCCCAACTACAAAAAGATTTTGATATTTAGCACTTAATAATTTAACTAATTGATATTGAACTTCATTAGTATCTTGATATTCATCAACTAAAATATACTGATACTTTTCTTGATATTTAGTGAGTATATCCGTTCTTTTTTGCCATAGTTCTACTGGTAATTTTAATAGATCATCAAAATCAACGGTATTACTATTTTTTAAAATATTTTCATAACGTTTATAAACTTCAACCACAACTTTATCGATAGGACTTAAAAATAAACGCTCAATATCGCTACTTTTTAATAATTCATTTTTAATAAAACTAATTTTATTTTTAATATAACTAGGAGAAATAACTTTAATATCATAACCTAAATCTTTTAGAATTTTTTTTATTATGGTACTTACATCTTCACTATCTAAAATAGTAAAATTACTTTTTAAATCAAGTAATTGATAATTTTCTTTTATTATTCTTAAACCAAAAGAATGAAAAGTACCAACAAAAGCTTGATTTTCGCCTATTAAATTAGTAATTCTACTTTGCATTTCTTTAGCGGCTTTATTAGTAAATGTTATAGCTAAAATATGATATGAGTGTATATTATGTTTAATTAAATTAGCGATTCGCGTAGTTAAAACTTTAGTTTTACCACTACCAGCTCCCGCTAAAACTAAACATGGCCCATCAATATGTAAAACTGCTTCTTTTTGCCTAGGATTAAGGCCTTCTGTTAAATCCATTATATCCTCCAACTATCTATAAATATTATATCATGGATAGCTTTAAGTTTAAAAGATTATTTCTTTTTTTTCTTAAAGTTATTAATAATAACTAATGATAATATAAATATTAATAAACATAAACTGACAATTATATAAGGATGATGTTTTAAATATTTTAAATAATCAATCGTTAACGTTTCTTCTAAATAAATATCCATTGTTTTTAATACTTCATCATCATAACTAATAGTTAAAGTTCCCAATTTAGAATCTTTTTTCGTATTAAAAGGGATTTCTCTTAAACCATCATAATTAATTTCTATAGCCTCCGTATTAAAATCTAAAGGAACTATTTTATTTATATCTTCATCTAAGTAATAATTAATTTCGGATATTTTTGCATCCACTGTCGGTAAAGTTAAAATTAAACTATCCTTTGTTAATATATTTTTTTCTTCATAATTATTTAAAAGATATTCATAGATTTTTTTATGATCTATAACATTATAAGGAGTAGTCCCTTGAGGAGCACCAACAGTTACAACAATAAAATAATTATCCCAAATATTACTGTAACTTGCGAGAGCTCTTCCAGCATTTTTAGTCGTTCCCGTTTTGCCTCCGATAACATAAGGCATATTGCCAACTTGATTAATTGATGATCTAACCGTACTATATAAAGTTAATTTTTTATCAGAAGTAATATATCTACTAGTAGATAATATCTCTTTTAATAAAGGATTATCAAAAGCATATTCTACCATTTTAACAACATCTATTAAGGTACTTTTTTGGCCCTTTTCATCTAACCCCGTTACATTAGTAAAATGCGTATCTAACATCTTAAGTTCTTGCGCTTTGACATTCATTTTTTCAACAAAATCATCCTTAGTTTTATAAGTTAAACGTACTAATGCTTGAGCAGCATCCGCCCCACTAGGTAATAATAAACCATATAATAAATCGCGATACGTAACATTTTGTCCTACTTTAAAACCCGCAACAGAAGCATTATTTTCTTTTAAACTATTAAAATCTTGAGCTAAAATCGTAACAGTTTCATCATAATCAGCTATTTTTTCTGTAGCGACAATAGCCGTCATTATTTTGGTAATAGAAGCAATACTAACATTTTCTGAACTTCCTTTTTCATATATTATTTTATTATTTATGGTATCATAAAGAATAGCATTAGATGAATATAAATCAATATTAGTGGCAAAAATACTTGGCAAAAAAAGAAAAAAATTGGCCAAAAGAAATAATAATTTTTTCATAAACTACCTACCTCTACCTTATTATAACCTAAATATGATAAAACAAAAAGATAAGTTTTACTTACTTACCTTTGTAAATTTTCAAACAATAATACTTCACTTTGATCTGGTTCAACATCAAAGATTATTTGTTGTACTTTTTTAGTCACATTCCCAAATGCATCAGTTACTATATATTGAATCCAATATTGAGGGATATTAGTATCCTTAGGATGTTCTTCATAATATATTTGATGTTCAATTGTATAACTACTGGCATCTTCAATTGTCAAATGTTTATAACTTATACTATTTATATCATATACCATATAAACATTATTATCAAATTTAACTACAGGTTTTTTATAATCCATTTGGTAATTTTCATCAACATTATTATCCGTTTGATAATTAGGATTATTTATCTCTTCAACATACGGATTATTTCGCCCACTAGCAATCCAACCAGTAGCTCCTTTACTATATTCTATTTTATACCATACGTACCTAGGATCATCTAAATATATTTCTAAAACTTTAAATTTTTCATCTTTATAGACCGTTGCTAATTTAGCTTCATATAAACTATGTTCTTTACGAACATTAACTTCATCTATAGCGATTATTACTTTCCAAGCATTTTTAGATTCAAGTACTTTATAACCTACAAAAACACCACAACCAATTAACGCCCCAATAATTAAAATCCAAAATAACTTTTTAAAACTCATTTTTACTTCTCCTACTTTTAATTATATCATAAATATTATTATTTTAGAAATTTAGTGCAAAGAAAAAACCTCTTCAAGAGGTTTTTAACATAGACAATCTACATATGTATCTGATAAACATCTTATTCCACATAAGCAACTACAGTCCATTGTAAAGAAGACATTAGTGGCAACATAAGGTAAAACACTTGTAGTATCTTCATTTTCGGCAAGTACACGGAAAGTACAACAATTGCCTTCTATTTTTTCAACCCTAAATACATTAGAACATGTTGCACTTTGTCCTTCGCCAGCACAACTTTCAGTAGAATCTTTAGTTATTGGCATACTCCAAGGTAAACCATTACCGGCACAACAATATAACATTACTGGTCTAGTGTTACAAATTAAACAATTAGCTCCTCCTCCTAAAACAGGTCTATCACAAGTTTGTAAGCAATTATCTGGACAAGCATTTTCTTGTAAAACTAAAATAACACATAATATTTCATTTATGCAATTGCCTTGTTGTTCATTTGTATTGTTATTATTATTCATATTTTTCACCCTTTCATATATTCTCATTAATAATTTATGTTTCTTTAAAAAATACGTGCTTGCTACTTAAGAGTTTTAATTTTTTTTAAAATGTAGTATAATTATTTTAGGTGATGTTATGAATAATATTATCCAGTACGTAATTATTGGTATTGTCTTAATTATTATTTCTTTAGTTATAATAAAACTTACCAAAAGAGATTTTAATATTGAAGCAAATAAATTAATAACATATTTAGGTGGTAAAGATAATATCATAAATGCTGAATGTAATATGTCGCGATTTAAAGTAATTTTAAAAGATGTTTCCCTAGCCGATAAAGAAGCAATTCAAAAGCTGGGAGCCAAGGGAATAGTCGAAATAGATAATCAATTAAAAATTATTTTTGGCAAAAACGCGCGAACATTAAAAAAGTATATCGAAGATTTAAAATGATATACTTTTTTTCTTATATTTTTTCAATATCAAGTATTTCGGGAATGCTTATTAATTTTCCTTCCATCGTTAATAAATTTAAATTAGTTTTACCAACAATCACTTCTTCTTTTATGCCATCTTTAAAAGTTATTCTTACTTTGCTTTTATAAATATGTGATTTATCACTAAATATAGCGTTTATTTTATGATTAATATTTTGAGGAGAACTATCTATAGCTCTAATGTCTTTACTATAAAAAGTCTCTTGACTATGTTCAATTTTTTGACTTATGGGATTGGCATATACTTTAGGTAATTTATCCATATTTCACCTCATCATATTTTATGATAAATATTTTCTTTTTGGCACATAATATTAACAATATGAAAAAATTTAGAAATGAAAAATTCCTTTTATTTTTTTTCTTATTAATCATTATGATAATAAGTCTTTTTAATATGCATAATGCTAAATTAATAAATAATACTTATGAATATCATTTAACTAAACAATTAATTTGGTATCTTTTCGGTTTTTTAATTCTTTTAATAGCTAAAAAAATAAATATGGATAAAGTTTTTAAATTAAGTCCTTATTTATATTTATTTACCGTAATTTTATTGATTCTTGTTTTATTTATTGGTCGAACTATCAATGGCGCCAAAGCTTGGTTTAACATCGGTTTTTTAGCTTTTCAACCCAGCGAATTAATGAAATTATCTTTAACTTTATTTTTAATTTATATTACTACTAAAAATAATATTAATACTAAAAAGGATGAATTTTACTTAATTATAAAAGTATTTATTATAACTTTAATACCATCTTTTTTAGTTTTTTTAGAACCGGATACTGGGGCTATTATTTTTTATATTTTAATCGCTTTAAGTATTTTACTTACATCACATATTAATAAATGGTATTTTTTTATTTTTATTATTATATTCCTTATAGGAACAATTAGTTTTTATTATTTATATAATTATGAACAAGATTTATTAATTAAATTAATTGGAACAAGTTTTTTCTACCGCATTGAAAGACTATTAAATTTTGCAGAAAATAATTCTTATCAATTAGGAAATGCTTTAATTGTTATTGGTAGTGCTCCTTTAATTAAAAATGGTTTTAACCAAATTAGTCTTTATATACCCGAATCTCCTACAGATTTTATATTTGCTTTTAATATTGGTAATTATGGAATATTATCCGGAATAATAATTTTAATTAGTTATTTTGTTATCAATATAATATTATTAAAATGGTTTAATAATGTCAAAACGAAAAAAATAAAACTATTTTTAATTAGTTTTATTAGTATTTTTTTCTTTCAACAAATTGTTAATATAGCTATGAATTTAGGATTAGTACCTATTATTGGTATACCCTTACCTTTTTTAAGTTATGGGGGTTCGACAATTATCATTTATTTTTGTTTTTTAGGAATAATTTTAAATTTATTAAAAAAAGATAGATTATAATACTTAATAAGGATAAGGATAATAATAACTATAAGAACTTTGATAATATGGAGCATTATAGTAAGGACGAGGATTAGGAGCTACATTATATATGGGACGAGGACGAGTTAAACCGACAGCGGCTCCACCTGCTAAACCTCCTAATAAAAAGGGAAAAAGAAATTGTCGTTCATTATAATTATTATATCTTCTATATTGATATGGATTATACATAATTTCTCCTTTCTTTTTATTTTATGTATTATTTAAATAATGGAAAATTAAAAAGCCTAGGGTCCAATTTTATTTATTCTTCCCCGCATAATATGACCAGGGAATAAACTTAACCGAAATTTACGAAAATTTAGATATTTAATTACTTCTTTAATAAAATTATAATCCTTATAATAATTATAAAAAGTATTAACAATTAAATCCGCTAGCTGAATACCATAATTATATTTAGAATCAAAATATTGAACTTTAAAAGTGTACCTCGTATCTAAAAATTCTTGATTTAAATAATTTTCTAAATCCTTTAGCTCTTTAACTTTAAGATTACGCATATCACAGCTTATAATAAAAGTTATTTTTTCTTTAATATCATTTATTAAAGGAATAATACAATCATTAAATGCTAATTTTACAGCATAGTTATAAAAAATATTTGAGGTAATTATTTCCTTACGCATTTTTCTTTTAGCAAAAACTTTACTAAAACCATAAAAAGAAGAAATTGCTTGAATTTCTTTAAAGATATAGATTTTTTCTTTTTCTTCCATTTGCGTTGCTTTAATTTCAGTTTCTAGCGGGATCTTTTTTTGATTCTTTATTTCTTTATTTATTTTTTTATATCGACTTATAACTTTATTTTTATCACTAAGAAAAGTAAAATAACCTCCGACAGCGAAAAAAGCCGATTTACTATTTTTATGGATGGAGCCAGATTCATCAAGATAAACATTAATAACCATAAATCAACCTATGTTTTAAGCCATAATGCCTAAATAATAATTCTTTTTTCCTTTTTTAATTAAAATAACTTTTTCTTCAATAGCCATTTTAGAGTTAACTAAAGTATTAATATCATTAATTTTTATATTATTAATACTTATAGCATTACCAGTAACCATTTCTCGAGCTTCGCGTTTACTGCTACAAATATTATTATTAACTAAAACATCTAAAATATTTTCATTATCTTTAATATTAAATGTGGGTAAATCTTTTAAACTAGAAATAACTTCAGCACTACTTAATTGCCAAATTTTATCACTAAATAAAGATTCACTAATCTTTTGAGCTCTTTTAAATTCTTCAACGCCATGAATATCAGTTATTATTTCTTGGGCTAAGCGTCTATGTGCTTCTCGAGCCTCAGGATGTTCTTTATTTTTTTGTTCATATTCGGCAATTTCTTCCGGTTCTAAAAATGTTAATTTTTTTAAATAATCAATAATTAAAGAATCTTCTAAATTAATTAAATATTGATATAATTCATACGGAGATGTTTTATTTTTATCTAACCATAAAGCATTACCCTCAGTTTTACCAAATTTTACCCCATTAGAATCGGTTATTAACGGCATAACCATACCATAAGCTGTCTTATCTAATTTTTTTCGAATAAGTTCAATACCAGAAGTAATATTACCCCATTGATCAGAACCAGCTACTTGTAATGTACAATTATGCGTTTCAAATAAATGTAAAAAATCTAAGGCTTGTAAAATCATATACGAAAATTCAGCATAAGTAATTCCACTTTCTAAGCGAGATTTAACTTTATCTTTTGCCAGCATATAATTAATATTAAAATATTTACCATAATCTCTTAAAAAATCCAAAACATTAATATCTTTAATCCAATCATAATTATTAACTACTTCAAAACCAAAAATAGCTTCAGCTTGCTTTTTTAACCCTTCATAGTTTTTTAAAACTTCTTCTTTACTTATCATCGGTCTTTCACTAGTTGGTTTAGGGTCGCCAATTAAACCGGTAGCCCCACCGATTAAAAGAAGGGGATGGTGTCCAGCTTTCGCGAGACGTTTGGATATTAAAAAAGAAGAATAATGACCAATATGCATTGATGAGGCAGTTGGATCAGTTCCTATATAAAAAGTAAGTCCCCCAGCATTTAATTTTTCAATTAAAGCTTCATCGGAAATATCTTGAATTAATCCTCGCCATTTTAAATCTTCATAAACTGTCATACTTAGCTCCTTTCTTAATCTATTCTAAAACATTCGTATAAATTTCAGAAACATCTTCTATTTCGTCTAATAATTTATATAAACGATCATATATTTCTTTATCTACTCCCTCTAAAGTTATTTTATCTTTAGCATACATTCCTACTTCATCTAAAATAAATTCAACATTAGGGATTAATTTTTCTAAAATATCTTTAAGCAAGTTAACATCCGAAGGATTTACCGTAATAATAATTTCCCCATCTTCATTTTCAAAATCAACAGGTTCTAATCCCCCTTCAAGTAAGGCATTAAATACTTCTTCTTCATTATCATATTTTATCGAAACGACTCCTAAATGATCATAATTATAAGCCACACTATTAGTTACACCTAAACTTTTATTAACTTTATTAAAAGCTGCTCTAACCATACCAACAGTTCTGTTTACATTATCAGTTAAGCACTTAATAATAAATGTTGAGGCTCCAGGACCAAATCCTTCATATATTACTTCGTGATAATCTTCGCCACCCACGCCTTTAGCTTTATCAATAGCGCGATTAATAATTTCACTTGGCACTTGATTCTTTTTAGCTTTATCAATTAATCTTTTTAATGCTACATTACTATCGGGATCAGGCAATCCTTTTTTCGCTGCTAAATAAATTTCTTTAGCATAAGTGGTATATATTTTACCCTTCGCTGCTCCTGTTTTTTGAATACTATATTTTCTTACTTCGTATGCTCTACCCATAATTTTTCTCCTATCTTAAACTTTTTAAAAAATTATAATAAATATTATTTTTTAAATTCATCTTTTTTAACTTTTTAATTACCTTTTTTATATTATATACTTCTAAGTAATTAAATTTCTCTAATTTCATAAAATATTCGCATAATTTAATTACCAGCTCCTTATTATTTCGAGCATTTAAATATACACTCATTTCTTTTTTCTTTTTTAGAGAAACATTCTTAAGTATTTTATCATAACTTCTCGTTTTTTTAAATATATATTTTTCACCATCATATTTTTTTAAAACTTTTAAAGTATCATAATAACCTAATATAATATTATTTTTAATAGTGGTTTTATTTAAAGTAAATTCTTTACCTAAATAATGACTTGGTCTAATAATAATTACTTTACTCTTATCTTTTATTTTTTGTTTTATGCCTATACCTTTTAAATCTATAGCATAAACTTTATCATAATTTTTTTCAAGTAACATATTAACCGGCATTGTATCATAAAAACCACCATCAATATAATATTTTTCATCTATTATTTTTTCTAATTTAAATAAAGGATGATAACAACTACCCAAAATATAATCCTTAACTTTACCTTGAGGAATATCTTCTTTAAATAAATGAAGTACCTTTAAAGGTTTTACTCTTACAGTAACTAAACCAAAATCTTTTTTACTTTTTCTTAAATCTTGTTCAATATTAAGTTCTTCTAATATTTCTTTTATGCCAATCGTAGATATACCTTTATTAGTAATTATTTGTTTAATTCCTAAAACTGTATCTTTGATTTTTTTATTTTCTAAAGCCTTAATAAATTTATCATCTAAATTAAGAGCTTTTTTAACATCGACATTTTGCCAAAACTTTACTAATTCTTTTAATCTATTACTCGCTAGCATAGCGGCATTAAAAGAACCGATGCTAGTTCCGACAAAACCATCGATTCTAATAAAAGACTTTTTTAAAGCAAGAGCACAACCAACTTCGTATGCTCCTCTTACACCACCCCCAGATAATACTAAACCTACCATTATTTATTACCTCGAATAAAAAGATGAGCCAAATACTTTTCTATATGTCTATTACGAGCAGCATAAGCTAAACGATTAAAATAATCATCTAAAGTATCGATTCGATAGCCTAAAAAATTATTTAATTCTTCCGTATCCAAACAATTTTTACAACTATGAACTTTATCAACAAACATCCTTTCTAAAATGTATTTAAAACATAACCCATAATTATGTAATATTTTAGTTATTAGTTCTTGATATAATATTTTACCATCTGTAACATTATAAATATTTTTATTTAATTCCTTTAAATAATTTAATCCTTTAACTAAACTATAAGCCGCATTTTTACTCGTAATATAATATATATAATCATTTTTAAAATTATTAAAATAAACGGATTCTTTAATATTACCTAAAACTAATGGAAAACGATATATTGTATAATTTTTTAATTTACTTTTTATTAATTTTTCACTTTCTTTTTTGGCATATAAATAATAATCTAGTTCATCTATTTTAATAGGTGTTTTACTATTTACGTTTTCTTTATCCTTATATAAATTCATAGATGAAGCATAAAACAAATGAGTCTTTGGATTATAATAATTTATAGCGCGAACAATATTTTCCGTACCTAAATAATCAATGGAATATGCTAAATCTTTTTTATAATCGGCTAAAGGAGGTAAAACTCCCGCCAGATGAATTACTATATCAATATCTTTTATTAAAGCCTCAATTAATACTCGATCATAAACATCCCCATAAATAATATTTATTCTTTTTTTATATTTTTTTAATTTTTGCATCGATCTATTATTTTTTAAATCTAAAGCCGTTATTTCATATTTTCCTTCACTTAATAAATATTTTATTACTTCATAACCTATGGTCCCCGCTGCCCCAGTTACTAAAATCTTTTTCATAATGCCTCCTACAAAATATTAATTATAACCAATACTATTATCCCTATAATTATACCATAAATAGTTTCTTTTTTATGGCGATTATTTATTAATTCATTAAGTAATTCAAAGATTAATAAATGTAAAATCATTCCTAAAGTTAAAGATAAAATAATATTAGTAAGGATTGCCGGAATATCATTAAACATTAAAGCTGTTAATCCTCCTAAAAAAGAAGAGAAAATTAAAATAATTATTAACCATATACTATTTTTATTTTTAATAATACTCCCTATTTCAATACCTAAAGGTAAATTATGAAAACCTACACCTAAAGCAAATAAAAAACCACTTTTAACATCCCCTATAGCTACACTATATAAGGCTATTCCTTCAATATAATTATGCATTATTAAGGCTATCAAAGTAACAATTCCAATGTGTTCTAGATGATAATGATGTTCCTTAGTTAAATAATCATTATCTTTATGTTTATGTTCGTGATGAGGTATAAATAAATCAATTATTTTTAATATAAATAATCCTATTAAAATAAATATAAGGGAGATAAAAGATTTATATTGCAATACCTCAGGTAATAAATCAAATATAATTAAACCTAATATAATAACAAAAGCACAAGAAGTACCAAAAATAGATAATTCTTTTTTTCTTTTACTATATTTGTATAGAAGAATACCTATAAGAAAAAATAAACCAGTTGCTAATGTAATAATTAAAGCGTAATTCATAATATCACCAATAATATTATACTATTTTTTAACAAAGAACAAAAGAAGATAAAAAAAAGATATTGAAAAATATCTTTAACTTAAAGTTATGTTATAATTATCTTCATTTAAGGTTATTAATAAATTATTAATTTTGGCTTCTTTAGCTTTAAGAGTAAATGATGATGCTAAATTATAAGCTTTATTTTCAAATACTAAGGAATCAGTTAAAGTATTTAAATCATTCGCTTTTAATATTTTATTAATAGTTGTTCCATAACTATAAGCATATGCAAATATTTTATCATTTCCTAAAGCTGTAAAAGATTTTCCATTATTTATTATAGATAAACTATCACTAGGTTGAATTGTTAAATTACCTTGAATAGTTTTTTCATTATTTATAATATCTAAGTTATATGTACCATCGGGTACGTCTTCAATTGTAAATTCTCCTAAATTATTGGTTTTTACATAATAAGAATTTTGTAAATTAATAGTAGCATCGCCAATAGCTTCTCCAGAAGCTGCGACCAATTTACCCGAAAGAGTATAATCTTTCTTAGCTCCCTCTACCGTAGCTACAACAGAACTATCTATATAAAAGTAGGTATTACTTATTTCTTGAGGGGTCTCATCACTCAACCACGTTTTAACTAAATACGTTTTTATGGAGTTGCCACTGCCATTTTTCCCTACACGATCAATTAAAATTGTATAACGATTATTTCGATAATCACTAACAAAATTTTCATATATTGGTAAATCCGCAATAGATAAAGGACCAGCCACTAAAATTGATTCTTGATTTGTATATTCATAGACTGCAAAACGAACTAACTCAATAGGCGTTAGACGTTTATCATCTACTTGTAAACCATTAAATTTTTCCATATCATAGCCGATTGTTAAAGCAAACACACTATCTAAATTTCCTTCATTAATTATATTAATAATCCGAGCTTGACCTTGATTCATTCCTTCTCGATCAGGTAAAGGCATTAAATTATCCGTATTTAGAGCTTCACTCGCTGATAAATTAGCTCCGGTATAAGACACTTTTAAAGTACCTGTAGAAATAGTTTGATTATTTGTATTCGATTTTATACTAAAAAAAGCGGAATACGAAATACCAATTGAACTAATAGTCAATAAAACTACCCAAAAAGCAATAAAGAAATTTTTATGAGCATAAAACTTTTGCCAAATTTGTTTTAGTTTCATATCGGCCACCCTACTTTAATTTTATCATATTTTCCTTAAAACTGCAATTACTTTCTAAGATTAGGACTAACTAGTTCCATATCAATTGTTAATTGCTCAATTCTTTCAATAATTCGCCGCGCTTTAACTGTATCTATACTGCCCTTAGTTAAAGCTAAATGTTTTTCTAATTCTGCAATAGTTAAATTAGAAGTAAAAAAAGTTGTTAATTTATTATTCATTCGATATTGTAATATTGTTCCTAAAATTTCATCGCGTGACCAATTAGTTACATTTTCCGCCCCAATATCATCAATTAACAAAATATCGACATTAGAATAATAATTAATCCTATCATTTATTAAAGAAAAATCTTCTTTCATTTGTCTTATTACTTCGGGAAAGTAAGCAATAGCCACATAAGCATTTTTCTTTAAGGCCAACTCATTTAATAATGCCGCGATTAAAAAAGTTTTTCCACTTCCAAAAGAACCGTGTAAATAAAGTCCCTTTAATGTATTTACTTTTTCATAGTTATCATAAAAAGTTTTCAACCATTTAATTATAGCCACCCGATTTTTATCATTAACATAAATATCTTTCATTCGCGCTTTTTCTATTTCATTTAAAGATTCTTTCTTTTCTTCTTGTTTTTTTATTAATTCTTTTTGATATTTACAAGGAACATAATCAAATTGTAATTTTCCTTCATTAACTTTAGGAAAAAATACATAACCATTTACTTTATTATGACACATTGCTAAATTTTTACAATTTTTACAATTTTTTAATTCTTCTACACTATCTTTTAACTTTGAAGTATTTTGCATTCCTAAATGAGTTGCTATTTTTAAATTATTTACTAAATTTTTAAAATTAGCATCTTTTAAAGCTTCATTATAATCTTTTTCTAAATTCTTTTTTATTTTTTCATTTAATGTCATTTGTACTTTTTCCATCAATTAAACTCCTTTAATAAATTTTCTAATTCAGCCTGTTCTTTAGCACTAATTTCTTCTGGAATAATATTTTTATTAAACCATACTGGTTCTTCTTTTATCGTTTTAGTAGGTTCCTTCTTAAGCATTTTCTTATGTTCCTTTTCAGCAAATTCCATAGCCTCCGTTGCTGTTTTTAAATTAGCTCTTTTCCATTGCCCAGCAATAGTTTCCACATAATTAGTAGTTAAGCGATTATTATTTTTCTTTAAAACATAATCCAGTAAAACATTGACAACTGCCGGATACATTTCCAGATCAACTACTAATTTTTCAATTAATTTTAAATCCCGTTCAGTAGGTTTAACCCCATGGTATTTATTTCGCAAAAAATCTGCAGGATTAGTGTTTTCAAATATTTGAATAATCTTACCCCGCATTGAATTATCTCCTAAAGGAGCTTTTAAATACAACGGTTGACTACGATAAATTAAAGTCGGCAAAGTACCATAATTAAATTGATAAACTTTACGACATTCTTTCCTTAAATCAAATTTATTAATCATTCCATATTCATTTAAAACTAATCGAATAATTTCCGACATCTTTAAGCTATCAATATTATATAAAAAAGCTAAATTATTAATTAATTCTTTAGTTTTCTTAGTTAAAGCTTTATCATTTAATATGCCTTTAGGAATAGATGCTATGATTAAATCAAAATCAATTTTTTCAGTTGATTTAATATCTGCTGTTTCTCTATTTATAGCTTCAATTTTAGGTATTTCCTCACTGGTGCTGCTTGTAAATACTTCATCTATATTTTTAGTTATTTCAACAAAGTTTTTAGTATCATATCTTATTTTAGCATATTGCTTTTGCAAAAATTCATATTCCTTTAAACCAATATTATTATATAAAACAACATTTAAAATTGGATGCGAAAAAAATTCATTTGGCATTAAAGGAGAATATAATTCATAAACATATTTATTAATATCAGCATCTACATTAACGAACGTTTTCACTAGCCCTACAGCTTCTAAAGCATTTCGAGCTTCTTTTATTAAATTTAAATTAGTTTTTAAAATACTCATCAAATGATGATGATTAAATTCCCGACTAATTTGTTTAGATTGTTCTAAATCATTCCATAGCGTTAAATACAAACTAATCGCAAGATTACCTATTATTGGTTCATAAAAAGAAAGCAAAACTTTTTTATCAAATTCTTGTAAAATTGTTCTATTGGCCACAACATATAAATCGGCAGGCAAAATTGTAATAGTTTCCATTTTCTTCACCTTCATTTGATATTAAACTTATTATAAAATAATTTAAATTATTCGACAAGATTATTTATAACTTTTTTATTAAAGAAAATAAATAAAGGCGATTAGGTCGAGTTATAATATCTTTATCTTTTTCTTTTATTAATTTTATAACATCATCTATTTTAAACCATTTTATTTGCGTTATTTCATCTTTTTTTAATTTACATATACTTAAATCAAAATCTTTTTTTATATAATAAAAACTTATTAGATGCGCATTATGTTTTTCTAAATTAATTTCTTTTTCCCCAATTCTTTTTATATCTTCTAAACGAACATCTAAATTTATTTCCTCTTTTAATTCTCTTTGAACTGTTACTTCTTTAG
>CANPXQ010000005.1 GCA_947586295.1 uncultured Bacilli bacterium | reverse complement strand
ATCTAAATGGTTTAGTTACAATACCTACTGTTAAAGCTCCTTGTTCTTGCGCAATTTCAGCAATAATTGGAGCAGCTCCGGTGCCAGTACCACCACCTAAACCGCAAGCCACAAATACCATATCAGCGCCTGCCGTTGCTTCTTCTAATTCTTTTTTATTTTCTAAAGCAGCAGCTCTCCCAACTTCAGGATTAGCGCCAGCCCCACGGCCTCCTGTAATATCTTTACCTATTTGAATTTTATTAGGACATAAACTAGCATTCAAAACTTGTAAATCCGTATTAACTACATAAAATTCAACACTTTTTACGCCTTCTTCAATCATTCGATTAACCGCATTGCATCCGCCACCACCGACACCTACAACTTTAATCTTCGCTATTTGATCCATTTGTAATCCGTTCATATTATCTCTCCTTAATTATCAAAAAAATATCCAAATATTTTTCCCAAAATTGAATTTTCATTTATATTAATTTTTTTATATCCACTTAATTCTTCTTGTTCTTCTAAAGAAAAAATTGAAAAATCTTTATTCCTTAATCGTAATCGACTATCATAATACTTTATTAAACCAACAGCACTGGAATATTTATTATTCCTTGCCCCTATTTCACTAATATCACCGACATATACATTTTTAAATATTTGTTCAGCTAAATATTTAAATTCACTTATTTCCGTCGTTCCCCCTGCAATTATTATATAACTAATTTCTTTTTTTGTTAAGAGATTTATTTGTTTTTTTGCTAATTTTAGTATTTCTTCAAGCCTACTGGAAACAATTTCACTCGCATCATATTGATTTATTTTTACTTTTTCCCCATTTAGATTTTCCATAAATATTGCCTCATTACTACTGGCCATATTTTTATCTGCTAGAGCTATTTTTTCTTTTATATAACGTGCTTCTTCCGGCCTTATTTTATATACATAACTTAAATCTTTATCAATATTAATTCCCCCCATATTTATAACTTCACTATTAGTTAAAATACCGCGATTAAATATGGCTACTTCGGTAATTGATGAACCAATATTGATTGTTGCCCCTACCGCTTTAGAATCAACTTTATCTTTGAATTCATAAAAATCTCCTAAAGGATTTAATGCAATATCAACTACTTTAACATCTATTTTTTCTAAACACTTGAGTGTTAAAGCAACATTTTGCCGCGGAACAGTAATCGCTACTACTTTAGTCGCTAACTTTAAAGCTTTCATTCCTAAAGGATTATCGACTACTTCATTATCATCTAAACGAAACTTTGATGGCAAAATACTTACTATTTCTTGACCATCAGGAATCTTTTTATAAACACTAGCTTGTAATACACTCATTATATCGTTACCTGTTATCGCTTCTTCATTATTTAAACTAATTGATCCTTCTAATAAATAATATAAAGAACCAAAACTGGGAACACTTAAAATAACTTTTTTAATTTTTAAACCTAGATTATCTTCCGCTTTTTGCAAACAATCTTTAAGACTTTCGATAGCACTTTCCGGATTAATGATAAAACCATTTTTAATCCCTCTAGAAGGAACATCAACACACGCCAAAATATTTAGTTTTTGACGAAATATTTCCCCAACCACTAATTTAATTGTCGCATCACCTAAATCTAAACTAGCAATTATTTTACGCATATTTTAGACTCCCTTTACTATCAAATTAATTATATCTAAAAACCATTAATTCTGCAACAAAAATTGACAATCAAAGTTTTTTTTACTATAATATTTCATACAATTTAGAAGGTGATTTTTATGAATTTACAAGATGAAATGACAGAATATATAAATCAATTAATAATTAATCAAAATACTACAAGTGATCGCCATTTCCAAGATTTAGTAACCAATAAAGAATATGAACAACTACTCCAAATAGTTTTAGATTTAGTTATTAATAATCCTAATGCTTCTTTTGAACAATTAAAACAAGAATTATACCAAAGAAGTGATTTGCGAAATACGATTAATGACTTTGTTTATAAACGTTCTTTAACCCCGGGAATTATTTTAGAATTTGGCACAAACTATACACATCAAAGTATTATTGCGGGATTAAAGCAAGAATATGTTATTTTAAATAATAATAAAGTTTTTTATCCTCGAGATATGGAAAGTGATACTATTTTTGACCTAGCTTCTACTAGTAAAATTTTTACTGCTATTGCGATATTAAAATTAAAAGAAGAAAATAGACTTAATTTATTTACGCCAATTAAAGAAATAGTACCTGATTTTAGTTCTTTAGAAAATGTAACTATTTATGATTTATTAAAATTTAATACGCATATAAAAACTAAAGTCCGTGTTGATAGCGCTAAAAGTAAAGAAGAAGCTGAAAAAATATTATTTTCCGCATATAAACACCCTAATCAAGAACAATATAATGCTTATACCGATATAGGGGCAATGGTTTTAAAATATATAGTGGAAAAAATTTCGGGAATGCCTTTTACTAGTTATATTTATGAAACTATTTTAAAACCTTTAAAAATGGAAGATACCCATTTATTAATACCTGAAGAAAAATTAAGTCGTGTTGCTAATGAAAATTTTTCAATGAAAATAAATAAAGATGGGCTTTTAGAAGCAACCACTAATAATGTTCCTGGTACTGTTCAAGATCCTAAAAGTCTAGCGATGGGCATAAGCTATGGAATTGCCCCTGGTCATGCTGGTTATTTTTCAACAGTTAAAGATATGTATAGTCTAGCTCAAAGCTTAATGAATCAAGAAATTTTAAATAAAGAAAGTATATACGATATGTCAGAAAATGTTGTTGGTAAAATATTACCAAATGGTGATAGTACATATTATTATGGTTCTTTAGTCTTTACAAAACAATTAGATTCTCGTAAATTAGGAGTTTATACCAAAATGAGTGGTAAAACTTTTATGTCCCCTGGTTTTGCTGGGACAACTTTATACGTCGATCCTTTAAATAAAATTTCTTTATTCTTTGCATCTAATCGCTTACATAATCGTATTTATGATATTCATCCTAGTCAATTAGATAATATTATATACGGACCTGATGGTAAACAAACATATCCTTTACCAAATGATAATAGTGAAATCATCAGTTTGAATTTTACCGGCAAAAAAGAAATAATTATTAAACAAGCTTTAGATTTATGTTTCCAATTTCAATTATTAGAAAGATTAATGCTCAATGAAAAAAACTTAACTCGAAAATTAACGAATTAAGTTTTTTTTATAATTTAACATATTGTCTCAAATAAGAATCTTCTTTTTCATAAATAGCAATTTCTGTATTCTGAAAAGTAAATATAACTTTATCTTTTATATCATAAGTATTTCTTATTTTATTACCATTATTTATTTTTTTTATTAATGTATCATCTACTTCAATTACAGGATAATTTAAAAAATCTTTTACTTTTAATAACTTATAATTATTATTACTTATATCAGTTATAGTATAACTATCATCTAGGGAAAAAATACCTTGTTTTGTTCGCATTAAACTTGCCATAGTTCCCAAAGTATTTAAAGATTTACATATATCCATAATTAAAGAACGGATGTAAGTACCTTTAGATACTTTTGTTTTAAAAGTAATTATATCTTTATTAAAAGAAATTAATTCCAAACTATAAATATGAACTGTTCTTTGGGGTAAAACTACTTCTTGATTTTTTCGGGCATATTCATAAAGTCTATGACCCTTTATTTTTACTGCTGAATAAAAAGGTACTGTTTGGTTATAAGTTTTAGGGAATTCTTTAAATACCTTTAATATTTTTTCTTTCGTTACATTTTCATAACTACCCGTATTACAAATATTCCCTGTTATATCTAAAGTATCAGTACTTATACCTAATTTTATCTTGGCAATATATTCTTTATCAGTAGCCATAATTAAATTATTTAGCTTTGTGTAACTACCCACTAAACATACTAAAGTCCCCGTTGCTATAGGATCTAAAGTTCCAGTATGGCCTATTTTTGAACAACCTAAATAAGTAGTTAAAGTGTTTACTACATCTCTACTAGTCATATTAATCGGTTTATTTACGACTATTAAGCCTTTCATTTTAACTCTTTGATTATCTTTTCAATTTTTTCGCCATAGGCTATTGATTCATCATAAATAAATTTTAATTCTGGAGTATGACGCATATCAACTCTCGCACTTAACATTCCGCGAAAAAAATGACTAGCTTCATTAACTTCTTTTTCTAAAACATCTTTAGGTAAATCACTTAAAGAAGTAAAATATATTTTAGCATAACTTAAATCTTTCGAAAGATCACATCCAGTTATCGTAATCGTTTTTAATAATTCATCACGCGATTCATTTAAAATAATATCGCTTAAGCTTTTAACTATTTCACTAGCTAAACGAGGTATTTTATAACTACTCATTTTATTTCCACCATTTCATATGCTTCAATAATATCATTTTCTTTAATATCCGTATAATTACTTAAAGTAATACCACATTCAAAACCTTTTTTTACTTCTTTAACACTATCTTTAGCTCTTTGCAAAGAAGCAATAGTATCTTCATTGCATACAATAATACCATCTCTTATAATTCGGACTTGACTATTATTTTTGATAAGACCATCCGTTACATAACACCCGGCAATATTACCAATTTTGGAAAATTTAAATATTTTACGAATTTCAGCTGTACCAATTACTTTTTCTTCATATTCTGGATCTAATAAACCATTAATAGCGTTTTCCATATCTTCCACTAATTTATAAATAATAGTATATAGACGAATATCAACGTGATATTCTTTAGCAATTTCTTTAGTTATATTACTAGGAACAACATTAAATCCTATTACAATGGCATTGGAAGCATTAGCTAAAATAACATCACTTTCTGTAATTGTTCCAATTCCACTTCTAATAACTTTAATTTTGGCATCTTTAACTTGAATTTTTTCTAAAGAATTTTTAACTGCTTCTTCGCTTCCACGTACATCACATTTTAATACGACATTTATTTCTTTATTACCACTTTCAATAGAATGGAATAAATCATCTAATGTTAAACTAGGTTTGGTATTAGGATGGCTTTTTAATAATTCTTTGCGTTTATCAGCAATATTTTTCGCTTCCGTTTCCGTTTCAAAAGCCATAAATTTATCTCCTGCTCGAGGATTTTCTGTTAGGCCAGTAATTTCAATAGGCATTGAAGGTCCAGCAATAGCAATATTTTCGCCTAAATCATTTTTCATTGTTCTTACTTTAGCATAAAAAGAACCAACTACTATAGGGTCTCCTATTCTTAAGGAACCATTTTGAATTAAAAATGATGCTATTCCGCCAACATTTTTATCTAAACGTGATTCGATAACTGTTCCACTAGCATACCTATTAGGATTAGCTTTTAATTCGTGCATTTCCGCTACTGTTAAGATTGTTTCTAACAATAAAGGAATTCCTTCACCTGTTTTAGCCGAAATATTAATAAATGGATAATCGCCACCCCAAGCCTCAGGTGTAATTCCCGCCTCAGCCATTTCTGTTAAAACCTTTTCAACATTAGCATCAGCTTTATCAATTTTATTTACAGCCACAATTATAGGAACTTTAGCACTCAAAGCGTGGTCAATAGCTTCCTTAGTTTGTGGTTTAACTCCATCATCAGCCGCAACAATTATAATAACAATATCTGTTACACTTGCGCCTCTTGCCCGCATTTGGGTAAAAGCTTCGTGACCTGGAGTATCAATAAAAGTAATCTTATGATCTTGATAAGTAATTTGATAAGCGCCAATATGTTGCGTAATACCGCCAAATTCCCGATCGACAATATGACTAGAGCGAATATAATCTAGCAAAGTTGTTTTACCGTGGTCAACGTGACCCATAATAGTAACAATTGGTGGTCTTTTGACTAAATCTTCTTCTTTATCAATTATTTCAAATTCTTCAAAATTAGCAACATCTTGAGTTTCTTCTTTTTTTAAAGTTTTACCATAATCTATCGTTATTATTTCCGCAGTTTCATAATCAATTTTTTGATTTTGATTTAACATAACACCTAGTTTTATTAATTTGCTTATAACTTCTGATACACCTACACCTAAAGCTACAGCTAACTCACTAACAGTCATATTTTCTTTATATAAAACAATCGTATCTGCTACTTCATTTTTAATTAATTTATTTTTATGTTTATACATTTCTTTTTTTAAATGATCATATTCATTATTATTGTTATTTAAGGTATCTTTTTTCTTTAATTTTTCTCTTTTAACACTTGAACGCATTTCTTTATTAATACTATTACTAGTCATAATTTCATCTACAGCTTCGTCTATTTCTTCGGCTTCATCATAACTAATTTCAGTATCACTACTTATTAAATTAATAGTATTATCTAACATAACAATATCATCTTCACTAAGATAATCCGTTCCTGTTTTAACATTAATATTTAAATCATTACATTTTTTTAATATTTCCGCAACAGACATATTAACATCTAAAGCATAATCTTTTACTGTCATTTTTTCCCCATCCTTTCTTATTTTAATTTTTTAATTAATTCTTCATAAATACTTTCAGGTATTTCTATTTCTAAAACTCTATCTAATATTTTATTTTTTTGCGCTAGTTTTATGACAGATTCATCCTTTTTTAAATAAGCTCCTCTTCCGGCCGTTTTCCCTTTTTCATCATCAATTTTTACAAGACCTTCAGGAGTTCTAACAATTCGAAATAAATCTTTTTTCATTAACTTTTCTTTACTCACAACGCAACTACGCATAGGTATTTTTTTTATTTTCATTTTTGCCTCATTAGGGAATTATTTTGTTTAAATTCCTCCATAATAATATTTTTTAATTCTTCTTTAGTTAAATTAGCCTTTAAATTAAAAGCTTCTATTATTATTTGTCTTATTTTTTCTATAGTCATTTCATCTAAATTTATATCGGGCAAATAAATTAATTCTGATAATGGAATATCTTCTAATTTTAAATATTTATTACAAACGGGACATAAACCACAAGAAATGTTTTCATCAAATATAACCAAGTCGTGGGAACAATTATTTATTATATTGCGCAAATTATCATAATATCTATTGATAATATGCCAACAGCAATTCCAATATTCTCGATAAACTTCTAAAATCTCTTTTGGACTCGATGTACCATATACAAATTTTAAATTAAATCCCGTTTGAAGATCATTTTTAAAATAACTCCAAAACTTAGCTTTTTCTTTGACAACATCTTGATGTAATGATATCATCTTTTCTTTAGCTTGCGCATATCCCACCATATTTTTTTTAAAATCATCGGATATATTCATTTATTTATTTCCTGCTTGATTAATTTCTTCCATCGTTTTAATTTCTAAATGATACTTGGTTAATTTAGATGCTAGTTTTATATTACTTCCCTTTTTACCAATAGCCAAACTCAAATTATCTTCATTTACTATTACCAATGCTTCCTTCTTTTCTTTATCAGGTATACTTACAATAACATCTTTAGCGGGACTCATTGCATTTTTGATAAATTCAACAGGATCTTCACTATATAATACTAAATCAACTCTTTCATTACCTAGTTCTTTTAATATACCGGCAATACGACTTCCTCTTTCCCCAATACAAGTTCCAATAGGATCGATATTAGGATTAGTAGAATATAACGCAACCTTACTTCTTACTCCTGGTTCCCTCACTACTTGTTCAAGAACAATCGTCCCATTAGCTAATTCGGGAATTTCATGTTCAAATAATCTTTTTACAAAACCATAATGTCTTCGTGATAACATTATAACCGGACCTTTAGTATTACTTTCAATTTTCGTAATATAAACTTTAATATTCGAACCCATCACTATTTTTTCATCAGGAATAATTTCTTTTTTAGGTAGAATACCTCTAGTTCGGCCTAAATCAATATAATAATTTTTTTGATCTTCTAAAGCCACCATTCCAATCATTAATTCATATTCTTTACCTGAAAACTCTTCAATAATACTATTTTTTTCAGCTTCTCTAATTTTTTGCATTACAACTTGTTTAGCCGTTCCTGCAGCAACTCGCCCAAAATCTTTAGGTGTTACTTCTTGTTCTATAGTTTCCCCAACTTTAATTTTAGGAGAAATCTTTTGCGCATCTTCCAGTAATATTTGAGCATCACGATTAACAACCGGTTCTTCTTTGACGACATTACCTTCTTCATCTACTGTTTCTTTACCATCATCATATTCTTTCACAACAACTAAATAAGAATAAACTTTGACTTCACCAGTTTGTCTATTTATATCAACTTTAACATTAGTTTTACTATCAAAATTCTTTTTATAAGCTGTAGTTAAAGCAGTTTGCAAAGCATCAAAAATAATATCTTCACTTATATTTTTTTCTTTAACTATTAAATCTACCGCTTTTATTAATTCTTCACTATTCATTATCCTCGCTCCTTACTTACAACATCCAAAATATAGTTATCTATAGGTATATTTGCCTCATCAACTATTGTATTAACATCTTTAGTAGCATCAACTATCGTATCTAAATCAATACCCCCAATTTTATCCAAAGTAACCGTTAAAAATTTATATTTATCTTTTTCTTCAAAACTGACATCATCAACGATTATTTCTTTGCTCTTTAAAGCATCTTGTAATTTTAATTTCAAATTTTCTAAAATATTTTCCATCTTCACCTCACTATTAATAAAAGTGGGAAAAATATGTCCCACTTTCAACAGTCGTTTGTATTATACCATAAATACTTGAAAAATCCAAACAAATTTTAACTACATAATTCGTAATTTAATTTCCATTCCTCATTAGTTATAATTATTTTAGAGTTTTCGCATTTTAATATTTTAAATTTATCCATTTCATATATTTTACCAATTAAATTTTCTTCATTAGAATATACTTCCGTATATTCTTTATTATTTATCAAACTAGCAATAGTAATTCTTTCATCATTAATTAAATACTTTAATTCATATATATGTTCTAAATCATAATGAATATATATATTTTCAATTCCCCACGTATATATATTTTGTTTTTCAACATAATTACTTACTGCTTTATTATCACTGGTAATTACTTCATAAGTATATTGGTAATATATATCACTAGGGATAATAATTGGATCAATAATATTAATTGTAAATGGTTCTTTAGTTAAAGAATCAACTATTCCAATTATAGTAACATCATCATAAATATAAAATTTTGATAAATTACTATTGGTATTAACTTTAACTTTATATTCGGTATTAAATGATACATAACCATTTAACTTGTTAGCATCATCTATTTTATAACTACTTAATTCTAAACTATTTACTCCACTTTTTTTACTAATTTTACCTTTTATTTTAACAAATTTATTTTTATACTTTCTAAAATTTGCTAAAGAATCTGATAAAAAAGAATTAACATCAATTTCTTCTAATAAATCATAATTACATAAAAAATTACTTTCATAACCATAATCCATTATAGAAGTATTTTGACACTTAAATATACGATAAAAAAAACTATTATAAGTTAATACTAAAGGATTACTTTCTTTTTTTAAACTATATATGGGTACCCGATTAAACTTCGATACTAAGAAAAAATCTAAACTATAACTTAAAACAATTAATACTATCGGCATTAAAATAAATAAATATTTTCTTTTTAATAATTTTTCACTTATAATTACTAATAATATAATACCTACAAGCAAACTAAAAATTCGCCATAAACTATAGCTATTAAAAACAAAACTAATAATAACAAATAAAAAACCAAATATTAATATTTTTAATTGCATCTTTACCTCTATTATTATCATACCACATTTTAAAAAAAGAAACATTAAAAAAAGCCGATTGCCTCGACTTCTTTTCTTTTTTAGTTTAAAGCGTCTTTTAATTTGCTTCCAGCTTTGAATGATGCAACAGTCTTTGCAGGAATTCTTAAAGGAGCTTTAGTTAATGGGTTGATACCTTCTCTTGCAGCTCTTTTCTTAGCGCTGAAAGTTCCAAAACCAACTAATGAAACTTTACCGCTTTTCTTTAAACCAGTCATAATACCGTTTAAAGTAGCATCTAATGCACGACTAGCATCAGCTTTAGTTAAACCAGCTTCTTTAGCAATCATTTCAACTAATTCAGTTTTAGTCATTTTTTCTTACCTCCTGTTTGTATTTTTGTTGGGATACTATCCCTACATATTAAGATTAGCAAAGTTTTTCGATAAAATCAACAAAAATACGAATTTTCTTTAAAATATGACAAATAATTGACTTTTTAAGAAAAACAGTTTACTTTATTTGACATATTTGTGGATTTTTTAGTATTATGAAAAAACTTTACAATTTTTTTGTAAAGTTTTTAAAATACAATAGCTATTAAAGTATTAGAGCCCTTATTAACTATCTTTGTAACTGTGTCTTTTAACTTGTATCGTGTAACTTCAGGCATCATACTTAATTTAGCTTGAATGCCTTCTTGAACAATAACTTCTAAACTTCTGCCAAATATTTCACTTTTCCAAATACTTGAAGCATCGTTTTCGTAATCTTTCATTAAATGATTTATTAATTCCTTAGATTGAATTTCACTACCGATAATAGGTTCAAATGTTGATTCCACATCAACTTTAACTAAATGAATACTAGAAGCTACCGCCTTTAATTTAACTCCGTACCGGTTACCTTGTTTAACTAATTCTGGAGTTTCTAATTTTAATTCATTTATTGTCGGATATACTATTCCATAACCTGTGCTTTTAGCCATCTTCAAAGCATCCTTTATATTATCTAGTTCCTCTTTGCTTTCTTGATAAGTAGCAAAAATCTTTAACATTCCTGCTTTTGTTGTAGCTGTATCCCCTATAAAGGATTTTAAGGTATCATTATACAACTCAAGAGGACTTTCTAAATTTAAAGTTACTACTCCCGTTGCCGCATCGAGATCACTAATATATGCTTTATTAATATATTCCGAATCATTAAAATGTTCTAAAATAAAATCAATATCTTTTAGTTTGTCGACACTAATAATACTTTCTTTTATTTTTTCCATATAATGACTTTTTATTGTGTGCGTATTAGGTAATACGTGAACCCATTCAGGAATATTTACTTTAATATCTAAAACTGGGAATTCATATAATGCGGTTTTTAAAATTTCCATTATTTCTTTTTCATTCATCAGTTCGGCACTTATAGGTAATACTGGAACATCGTAATCTTCACTTAATTTGTCGGCCAAATTTCGCGTTTCTGTATTTGTAGGATGAACGCTATTTAAAATAACGATAAAAGGTTTACCTATTTCCTTTAACTCTCTAATAACTTTTTCTTCGGCTTCAAGATAAGAATCTCTTTTTATTTCACCGAAGGAACCATCGGTTGTAACTACAATTCCAATTGTCGAATGATCTTTGATAACTTTTTGTGTACCAATTTCCGCGGCTTCAACAAACGGAATTGCTTCTTCAAACCAAGGGCTTTTCACCATTCTTGGATTTCCATCTTCGTCCTCAAAACCGGTTGCATCAGGAATTACATAACCAACACAATCAACTAATTTAATATTAGTTGAAAATTCATTTATTTTAATTGTTGCTCCATTACTCGGAACAAATTTGGGTTCAGTGGTCATTATTGTTTTTCCCTGAGCGCTTTGAGGAATTTCATCAAGACAATGTTTTTTTTCATATTCATCTGTAATATTTGGCACAACTAAATTTTCAATAAATCTTTTAATAAAAGTCGATTTACCGGTTCTAACTGCTCCAACTACTCCCAAATAAATTTCTCCATTACCTCTTTTTGAAATAGAAGACAAAATTTGTTCTTTTTCCATAATCCACCATCTTTCGCTTTCTAATTAAGCATATGAAAGATAATGTTATGATATGATAGTAATTTTTTTCGGAACCTTAGGAGGTATATAATAACACCTCGTCGGATCATTTCTTCTAATTAATTTTCCATCAACTAAAAGTAGCATGCTAATCCCACCCTTTTCATTAATTTTTTTTTTACTTATTTACTTACATTAATATATACGCCATCCATATCGTCATAATTATCCCATACTGATTCGGCAAAATTGATAACTCTACCCATACCAGCATAACTTATATTATAGTTTTGAGATTGGGCTAATGTTACATTTCTTACAGCGTGTTCATAAGCACCATAAATCGTACCAGTTGATGAGGCTATGGCTGCATCAACAGATATAAAACAACGTAAATCAGTAAGTGGATCATCTACGATATTCATAGATATACCAAAACCATTATTTTTCTTTACGATATTAGTTCCATTGGCACTATAACCGATTAAATTAGATGCCCCGGTACTTTTTAAAGTATAATATTGATTTCCTCTAGCAACAGATGGATTATAAGCCAAATTATCAAATCTTACGGCAATAACATCAAATGAAGTTACGGCTGGAATATATTTCCATTGTAAATCTACAGATACATTATAATCAATTCCATCACCGTAAGGTATTGCTGAAACTTTAATTTTTTTATACGTAGTTTCCCAAAAATCCGGACTCATTGGGGAAATACCTTCAGGGTATTTGTTATCCTTATACGTTTTTTCATTTGTTACTGCTTTACTAACATCTAAAGTTAATAATTTATTATATTCTTCTACCGATAAACTATCTAAATATGCTTCAGGCATATATTCAAGTAATTCTTCTCTAGTAGCAGCCTTAACACCACTTATTAATAATGCAAAACATAAAACTAAAGAAAAGATTTTGAAAAATTTTTTCATACTGCTCCTCCTTCCTTCATCAAAATGATAACGCCGTTTAGATTTTATACCAAGGTACAATAAAGAGAGAATTTCTCTCCCTATTAAAGAATTTATGAAAATGCTTTATTATATACTTTTAAAATTTCCTCATATACTTCTAAATAATTGGAACAATCACCTATCGAACAATTCAAAACATCATTTTTCTTAACATAAGTATAGGTCTTTTTTATTTCCGTATCTTTTTCAATTAATTCTATCATATCTTTATTATAAAAATAGCCATAATATTTTGTATCCTTTTTAGTTTCAATAGTATAAAACATCTTTTCCATACTTAAGTCAAAATATAAATGATAGTTTTTAAAATCTTTGTAATAAGTTTCAGAGTTATCTATTTTGGTATAACCATTATGTATTAATTTATATTCATTAATATCACTTTGAGAATCTATACTAGCTTCATTATTGACACTTAAAACATTTGAGTCATATAATTTGTCACTTGAAATAGTTTTCTTCAAACCAAGTTTAACAGTATGTGATGTTAAAGAATTGTCCTTATGCAAATTTTCAATTTCGATATATAGACTATTATTTAAATTTTTAGCAATAGTTCGATTAATTTTATACCCCATTAAATCTTTAAAATATATATCTTTTAAATTATCCGATTCATAAAAATATATTTTATCATTATGATCCACTGTGTATAATTTTATCTTTTGATTGATAATATCATCTTCTTGACTAGTATAATTAATATTATTTATTGTTATTACCATATTAGATTTTGATCTTACAAAATAACCAGCATCAAAAGTAATAACATTATCATCACTAACTATTTCATACATAGCGAGTGTATCAAAGGTATTAATAAAATATATAGATAACAAAACAAATAAAATGGTAAATATTAATTGATGCCAATATGTTTTTGTAAATTCTATAGAAACTTTAAAGAAAAATTTAATTCTTCCTTTAGGTGTTTTATCATCAAGAAAATAAGATACTTTTACTTTAAACACTTTTGCAATATCTTTTAAAGAACCATAACTAGGAGAACTATATCCATTTTCCCATTTTGAAATAGTTTTATTGGATACATAAATAGCTTTGGCTAAATCCTCTTGAGTCATATTATTTTCTTTTCTCAATTTATATATCTTTAAACCTATAGAATTTACTATATCATTGGTATTTGTCTTTTCAATATCTTTCATCATATCCACCATTAAAATTCTATCATAAATATTTAAGTTTTTTAATGATTTAGGGTCAAATTTTGCCTAAAATTAGGGAAATTTTTACTATTTGTGAACTTTTATAATTTTAAATTGTAAGTTGATATAATTTAAAAAAATAAAATGTTTAAAACATTTTATCAACATTATTAGGTACTTTATCATTTATTATTTTAGCTATTATTTTATCACTTTGTTCTTTAGTTACTTTTTTACCTGTCATTTTACTTAAAGTATCAATTACCTCTCTTAAAGTTTTTTCATCTTTCATATTACCATTTTGTAATTTATTTGCTAAAGATAAAATTGTATCTTTATCAACATTTGTTTTCTTTTCGACTTTTTTAAAAAAATCATCGCCAAGTTTCATTAAAGATCCTCCTAACATTAATATATGTTAGTTTTCTTATTTAGTTAATCTTCATTTTTATTTTTAAATTGTAAAATTATTGGTGTTCCGGTTAAATCAATATTTTCACGTATTTTATTTTCTAAATATCGTTCATAACTAAAATGAACTAAATTTTTATTATTTACTTGGAATGTAAATTTAGGAGGTTTATTAGCGGTTTGACTAACAAAATAAATTTTTAATCTTTTTCCTTTATAAGATGGTGCTTCGTGTAAAGATGTTGCTTCTAAAATAATATCATTTAAAGCTGATGTAGAAACCTTTTTAGTCCAATTTTCATATGCCGAAATAACTTCAGGCATTAACGTAGATAATCTTTTTTTTGTTTTAGCACTTAAAAAAACTGGAGTGACATAAGGAATAAATTGAAATTCATTTTGAATTAACAGTTTCCATTTTTTGATTTCTTGATCAGGATTCTTAACTGTATCCCATTTATTAATCGCTAAAACTATCGCTTTTCCGGCTTCTAAACAATAATGAACAATGTGTTTATCGTGTTCAATTATCCCCTCTTGGGCATCAATTACAACTACACAAACATCGCTACGCACAATGGCTTTTAAACTACGCATCAAAGAATATTTTTCAACATTCTCATATACTTTACCCTTTTTACGCATTCCTGCCGTATCAATGGCAATATATTCTTTACCATTATATTTAAATTTTGTATCAACAGCATCTCTTGTTGTACCAGCTGTAGAACTAACAATAGTTCTTTCTTCATTTAATAAGGCATTAATTAAACTACTTTTTCCTACATTAGGTCGGCCCACTAAACAAAATTTAAGAGTATCATCGATAGTATCTATACTTAAATCCATATCTTTGGTTATAAAATCTAATAGGTTTTTAAAACCTAAATTATGTTCAGCACTTATAGGAAAAATATGTTCAAATCCCAATTCATAATAATTATAAATATTTTCTTGACGATTTTCATTATCTATTTTATTAGCGATGACGATTACTTTTTTAGCACTTTTGCGTAATAAATCCCGAATATGAAAATCATAAGCATCTAAATCTTTAGTACCATCAACAACAAACAAAATAATATCAGCTTCATTAATTGCCAATTGAGCTTGCATAACTATATCTTGATCAAAATCATTATTTTCTAAAACTATACCTCCGGTATCAATTAAAGAAAACTTTTTATTTTGATAGTTTACTATTCCATAGAGACGATCTCTAGTTACTCCTGGAGTATCGAAAATAATCGCCTTTTTTTCTTTAATAAGGCGATTAAATATACTACTTTTTCCTACATTAGGTTTACCTATTAAACATACCGTTTCCATTAACATTCTTCTCCATTACTTATTAAACATATTTTAGCGTGTAAACGATTATTTTTTCGATAGACAGTAATTATATCATTTGTCATTTCTTCTTTTGTTACTTCATTATAAATTTTACCATCTTTATCATTAGAATCTAATAATTTTAGATTTTGTAACTCTCCTACGGTAAAAATTTTACAACGATCATAACTAGTGCTTTCTTTTTCGTTGATTTTTTGACAGTCTTGACTATTTAAAATGCTTCCATTACTTTGAGCATAGTTAATAGCTGCCGTATTAATATTATTAATACGATCTTCAAGTATTTTTTCTTTACTACTTAAAAAAGCGTGAATAATACTATATGATGCTATAGTTGTTACAATAGCCAAAATAGAAATAACTGCTAGTAATTCAACTAATGTAAATCCTTTGCTTTTCATATAATCAACCTAATTCCTTTTCTATTAAACTTAATACTTCACTCCGCCCTTTTTTTGTAATTGTTGAAAAAGTTATTACTTCCTCATCATTACATTTTAAGGTTTCTTTTAACAATTTATTTTGTTTTTCTCGGCCATTTTTACCTATTTTATCGTATTTAGTAGCAATAATTGTAATATTTAAATTATAATACTTTAAAAAATTATACATAAGTAAATCATCTTCAGTTGGTTTATGACGATAATCTATAAGCAAAAAAACACGTTTTAAATTTGGCCTATTTTTTAAATATTCTTCAATCATTAAACCAAATTTCTTTTGCCTTTCATAACTAACTTGGGCATATCCATAACCAGGAACATCCACTAAAAAAAATAATTCATTTATTAAATAAAAATTTAAAGTTTGGGTTTTTCCAGGTTTACTACTAGTTCGAGCAAAATTTTTTCGTTCAATCAAAGTATTTATAAAACTACTTTTTCCCACATTGCTTCTTCCTACCAATAAAAATTCTGGTAAATTATTAGTTGGATATTGGCTTTGCCTAACAGCAATAATAGGTTCTTTGACACTATTAATTTCCATTTTTTCCACCAATTAAATTATATATTAAAAATGGAAAAAAAGCAAATTTAGGAATATATGTAATAAAATTAGATAGGAAGGAGGATTATTTATGCGTGAAGATAATTTTCCTCCTAATACCAACCCGCATATTTTTACTTTAATTGCTGTAGCCGTTGGTTATGCTTGCGTTGGCGATTATAACGCCAATGAACAAAACTCTATCGGTAACTGGCTTATTATGGTTGGTCAATATGTTTTAACTCACGCTGCCCAACAACAATTAATTGAATCAAGAATTGAAAAAAGCAATATTAATATTAATAGTAAAAAAGCTAAAACTGGGGGTTCAGTTTATACAGATAACAATCAAAATAAAAGCAATCAAAATCAACGTTCGGAAGTTGATATGCTTTTAGATGCGATTAAAAAAATTGAAAATGAATTAAAAAAATACCAAGATAATTGATTTATATATAATAAAAAAGGAAATTTAATAAGGCATCTTAAAATTTCCATTTGTCATTTTTTTCATCATATCTCGCATCATAGTAAATTGATTTAATAGACGATTAACTTCTTCAACACTAGTGCCACTACCTTTGGCAATTCTAATCTTCCGACTGGCTTTAAGTATTTCGGGTTTTCGTCTTTCTTCTAAAGTCATTGAAGAAATAATTGCTTCAATGTGAGCGAATTGTTTAGCATCAACTTTAATATTATTTAAACCCATTTTGCGAGCTTGAGGAAGCATTTTGATTATATTTTCTAAAGGTCCAAGTTTTTTAATTTGTTTTAAACTTATTAAGAAATCATCAAGATCAAAATTTCCTTTTTTCATTTTTATAGCTTGTTTCTTCGCTTCATCTTCATCAATTACATCTTCGACTTTTTCAACGATACTTAATATATCTCCCATATCGAGGATTCTTTCAGCCATTCTTTCTGGATAAAATTCTTTCAATCCATCAAGTTTTTCACTATCGCCGACAAACTTAATAGGAATATGAGTTAAATGTCTAACTGATAAGGCAACACCACCTTTAGTATTACCATCTAATTTGGTTAAAATACATCCGGTTAAATTTAAATTGTCGTTAAATCCCGTAATAACATTGATAGCATCTTGACCCATTGCTCCATCAATTACTAAGATTTTTTCGTGGGGTTTTATAAGATCATCAATATCTTTTAATTCTTGCATTAAATCTTCATCAATTTGTAAACGACCAGCAGTATCAATAATAACATAATCATATTTTTCTTCGCGAGCTTTTTCTACTGCTTCCCTAACAATATCACACACTTTAGCCTTTTCTTTTTTAAAAACTGGAATGCTTAATTCTTTACCAATTACTTCTAATTGTTCTATTGCTGCTGGACGATATATGTCTGCTGCCACTAACAAAGGTTTTTTATTATGTTTTTTACGCAAAAAATTAGCTAACTTCCCGGCAGTAGTTGTTTTACCACTACCTTGTAAACCTACAAGCATCAAAATCGTCGGATTTTTGGAAGTTTCTAAAGGAACATAATCTCCCCCTAAAAGAGCAACTAACTCATCCTTAACAATTTTTAGAAATATTTCATCAGGTTTTAAACTTTTTCCAACTTCGGCTTCTAAAGCTTTTTCTTTTACTTCATTAATAAACTCTTTTACAACCTGATAATTGACATCGGCTTCAAGTAATGCAATTCTAATTTCCCGCATAGCATCAGAGATATTTTCTTCCGTTATTTTCCCCATCCCGCGAATATTTTTTAAAGCATTTGAAAGTCTATCTCCCATATATTCAAACATAATGTCGCCTTCTTTCTTTTATATTTTATCATGATTAGAGCAACTTTTAAATTTTTTTTCAAAATCTTTTCATTGTTTTATTTTTAAATTATCTTTTTCAATCTCTTTAATTGACTTTTTTGGTGTTGGTAAATCCTCAGGCATTGTACCCCCTAATTCTTCTATTGTTTTTCTTATGGCTTTACCAACTATATAATGGGTATTAGTAGCCAATTCTTCATTTTGATCTTTTTGTTTTTCTAATAAAGCTTCGGTTTGGGTAATTCTAAATACATTAGCACCTAATTCGGCACTCCCCATATTATCTAAAATATCTTCCCGATATCTTAGACCTTTTCTTTTAGCAATATCATCAGCCGTTTCTCCATTGTATAAGCCTTTATAGCCCGCATTCGTAAATTTATCAAAATTTTTCACACCCTTTTCTTTAGCAATACCATATAACACTCTATTACCATCTTTAGTTTGTTTTCGACGATATAGTCTTTTTTCATCTTCACTCAATTTATGATATTCATTTTCGGTAAGTTCCATTTTCCGAGTTTGAATGGCAAAATAACTTTGGGCAAGAGCAATACTTTCCTTCCTTGAATCGCCATTTTGAGCAATTAAATAACACGCATATCTTGATAATTTATAATCTTTTTGCCTCCTTTTGGCATCTGAACCTATAGATACCATTTTGTCGGCGCCGACAAATTGCTCTGATGCCCCAATATTACTAGCTTCGCAAGCAATTTTAGCTTTGCTTATGACATTATCAAATTTTCTCCATTCGGTATAGCCTAGTGTCTTTTGTAACTCTCTAGCAAACCAATATTCATTTCCTTGTTCATCAATATGTTTGATGCTTTCAAATATACTATTTTGATATTCTTCTAAATTATTATTCATTTTTTATAACCCTCCATTTAAGGCATTATACTTAAATTTTTGTTTCATAGCAAATGACAGTTTTTTAATAATTGCAACGTTTTCTTAGCGTTTTTTCTAAAAAAACTTTTAAAAAAGGGTGCTAAAATTGAAAAATTGTCATCTTAAAAAAAATGTTAAAATTTATTAATTAAAAAGTCAAGTGCAACTTTTAGAATAATCGATAATAAGTAATTAATGCGACTTTATGC
>CANPXQ010000004.1 GCA_947586295.1 uncultured Bacilli bacterium | reverse complement strand
GTAATATTAAAGAATTTAAGTAGTGATCAAAATAAGAATACAGGGAAAAGATTTGAAGCGAAACTAACAATGCAAACCAAAAAGATAAATACTATAGATTTTGGTGGTTATGATTCATATTATAAATCTAGTGACTATAAAGACCAAATAAAGAATGTCTATTTTGTAGATTATAGACCAAGTGAAGAAGAACTACAAGGAAAAACTAATTGGGATTTATCAAGAAATAAAGATAAGTCCATAATAGGATGGTTAGAACCATCAAATGATGAAATAGTACCATATAATTTATATATAGGCTCGAATGAAGAAATAAAAGTAACTAGTTATTATTATGCTTTTAATTACTTAAGCAAAGTAGAAACAATAGATTTAAACTTAGATATAATAAATACAAATGGATTAAGTAGTACATACAGTATGTTTAGAGAATGTTCAAGTTTAACAGAAATAAAAGGAATAAAAGAATTAGATGTATCAAATGTAACTACTATGTATAGTATGTTTTGGAATGCAAGCTCATTAACTGAATTAGATATAAGTGGCTGGGATACCTCAAATGTAACAAAAATGTCTTGGATGTTTTCTTCTTATGATAATTTGTCTATGATAAAAGGCTTGGAAGAGTTAGATGTATCAAAAGTGAAAAATATGTCAGGGATGTTTAGTAGAACAAATTCCATAACCAAATTAAATTTAAGTAGCTGGGATACTTCAAGTGTAACCGATATGTCAAAGATGTTTTATAATAGTGAAATAACCAAACTAGATTTAAGTAACTGGGATACCTCAAGTGTAACTAATATGGAAAAAATGTTTTGGCAGTCCGATATAACGGATATTGGATATATAAATGGCTGGGATACCTCAAGTGTAACCAATATGTCAGAAATGTTTTATAATACAGTTTTATCGAAATTAGATTTAAGTGGCTGGGATACCTCAAGTGTAACAGATATGTCAGAAATGTTTAATATGGCAAATTCATTAACACAATTAGATTTAAGTGGTTGGGATACTTCAAAAGTAACAGATATGTCGAATATGTTTTATGACACAAGTAGTTTAAATTATTTGGAAGGATTAAATAATTGGAATGTCACACAAGTAATAACGATGGAGCGTATGTTCTATGGTACTAATTTAACCAAATTAGACTTAAGTGAATGGAAAACATCAAGTGTTGAAAATATGAAAGGTATGTTTTGGAATGCAAAAAAATTAAGTACAATAGGAGATATAAGTGAATGGGATACTCATAATGTAAAAGATATGTCAGATATGTTTGATGGCATTGAACTAACAGAGCTAGATTTAAGTGGCTGGGATACCTCAAGTTTACTCGATATATCACGAATGTTTGCATATACAAGTAATCTAACTACTATAGATATGTCGAATGCTTCATTTACACAAATTGGTACATTTGGTAGTGTGTTTATTAGTACTAATAAATCATTAAAAGTAACAATAACAGGAAAAGATAATTTAGATTGGTTTACTAGATATAATGTATTGCCTATAGATCAATTAAATGTATTGGGTATATAAAAAGCTTTAGATGTTATTTATCTAAAGCTTAAAGTCATCTATTATTTCGTCTTGCATATTTTTGCCGTCAAAGAATGGTTTAATTTGAATGTGATGAATTTTGGCTACAATGTTTATTGGAAATTTTCTAATTAAAGAATTTAATTCATTGGTATTTTTATTATAGTAGTTCTTGCTACTGGTTAATTCTTCATTTATTTGATTAATATTTTTTAATTCTTTATTAAATTCTTTATTATCTAATTCACTATAATCATTTTTTAATTCTAATATGGTATTAATTGCTTCTGTTAATTTACGATCAAGATCATAATTACTTATTTTTTTATTTTTAAGATCAATGTATTCTTTTAAATAATCTTTTTTAGTAATTATTTTTTTGATATAGATATTAATATGACAAATAGTATCATATTTTTTTCTTAAAGCTTCATCAATTATTCCTTCAGCTTTTTCTATTTTAGTTTTATAAATCATTATTTTATTATATATTGTTGCATAAATAATAATTAAAGTACCTACAATAATTATAAAACATAGTATTAGACTAGGATTCATTATACTCACCATAAATATTATAAAAAAAGTTTAACAACTTGTAAAGGGTTAGGCTTTATGTTAAAATTTTTAAGAGGAGTCTAGAATGAGATTTATTGAAAATGTAGATAAAGAAGAATATCAAGAATTTACGAAGAATCACCCTAAAAGTCATTTTTTACAATCATATGAATGGGGGGAATTTTGTAGACTTGCTAAAAAGCAAATACCGCATTATGTAGGAATGCATAATGATAATGAACAATTGGTATCAACAGCATTAATATTAGAGAAAAAAACACCTTTGGGTTATAGTTATGGATATGCTCCTCGGGGTTTTTTAATTGATTATACTAATCATGCGTATTTAAAAGTATTTACAAATTATATAAAAGAATATATGCAAAAAAATAAAATGATTTATTTAAAAATAGATCCCGATATTAAATATCAAGATATTGATGAAGAAGGTAATAAGGTAGATAAGGGAGAAAATAATTATGAATTATATGATTATTTAATTTCTTTAGGGTATATTCATAAAGGTTTTTATAAATTATATGAAGGTAATCAACCAAGGTATACATTTAGAATAAATTTAAGAAAACCTTGGGAAGAAATAGAACAAAGATTTTCTAAAACATTTCTTAAATCAATTAAAAGAAGTGAACAATATCATTTAGTAAGTGATAATAATCCTGATATAGAAACGTTTTATGAATTAATGAAAGAAAATAGTGCCAAAGATGGGTTTGATGCTCGGACACTTGATTATTATCAAAAGTTTTATCAAACTATGCAAAAAAATATTAAATTTTTTAATTTAAGTATTCGACCACAAGAATTGTTAATTAATATTGATAAAGAAATAAATAGTTTAGAAGAAGAGTTAAAAAATTCTAATAAAAAAGAAGTAGATATTAAAAATAAATTAGTTAGATTAAATAAAGAAAAAGAAGAATTTAGTAAAATTACTAAAGAAGAAGTTATTTGTTCTTTAATATGTACTTATACGGATAATAGAGCTTGGAGTTTTTATATTGGAAGTAATGAATTAGCGAATTTTACTTTTGCTGTTTCACGGTGTTATTATGAAGCTATAAAAGATGCATATAATCAAGGTTATGAGTTTTTTGATTTGTTTGGAGTAGTCGGAGATCCCCATACTAGTTATAAGAATCTCGCTAATATATATGATTTTAAAAGAAAATTTGGCGATGAATATATTGAATTTATGGGTGAATTTGATTTAGTTAATAAAAAATTCTTATATAAAATACTACCATTTTTATTAAAAATATATCGTAAAATAAGAGGTTAAAATGAATTTAAAAGTAATTGATGAAAAAACATATAAAGAATATGCTTTAAAGAGTCCCTATATTTCTATATATCAATTACCTGAATGGGGAAAACTAAAAAGCATAACGGGTTGGGATAGTCATTTAGTAGGTTTATATGATGGGAATAACTTAAAAGCTGCTACCTTATTACTTTCTAAAACTACCCCAATAAAGAAAAAACTTTTTTATGCTCCTCGGGGTTATTTATTAGATTATAATGAGCAAAACTTATTAGATATATTTCATAATAATATAATCAAATATGTTAAAGATAATAAAGGATTTATGTTAAAAATAGACCCTAATGTTATTTATGCCACTAGAAATAGTGAAGGACTTGGACGAATTGTAGTTGCGGATGATATATTAGAAAAGTTTTTATCTATGGGTTATAAACATTTAGGTTTTACCCAAAATTTTGAAACCCTACAACCTCGAAATTTATGTCGTTTTGAATTAAAAGATACTTATGAAGAAACTCTTAATAGTTTTAGTAAAACTACAAGAAAAAATATTGATAAATATACTCATATGGGGGTTGAAATAAGAACTATTGATACAGACGAAATAGATTTATTTGTATCTTTGTTACAAGAAACGGCTAATAAAAAACATTTTGTAATTAGACCCGTATCTTATTATAAAAAAATGTATGAATTGATGAAAGAATATATTAAGTTATATATTGTTTATATTGATCCAGTTAAATATTATGAATATGTAATTAGAAGTTTAGATGAATTAAAAAAAGAATTAGAGAATTTAGAAAAACAAATGGCTAAACTTAATATTGGGGAAAAATTAAGACGTCAAAAAGAAATATTAAAAAATAAAATAGTTAAAAAGGAAGAAGAACTAGCGAAAGCTAAAGAAATTAAAGATGGGGGCATACCTATAAATATTGGCGCTTTGATGAGTGTTTTTCTAAATGATGAAGGGATTACTTTTATGAGTGGTACATCTAGTCTTTATAAAGAGTTTGGACCAAAATATGTTTTTTATAATGAACATATTAAAGAATGTTTAAAACAAAAGAAAAAATATTGTAATTTTTATGGTATATCTGGAGATATAAAGCCCCAAAATCCTTATTATTCAATTTATGAAATAAAAAAAGGATTTAATCCTGAGATAGTAGAGCTTTTAGGAGAATTCGATTATATTATTAATCCAATTTACTATCACATATATAAAATAGCTTTAAAGATATATAAATTATTAAAATAAATATTATTTTAATCGGTTATAATATTATCTACTTTATAATCATATTTATCTAAAAAAGGGATATCTATTAAACATTCTTTATAGCATAAGCCAAGAGCATAAATTTTATTTTGATAGAAAAATTTATCATAAAAGCCTTTTCCATAGCCTATTCGATAACCCTTAGGTGAAAAACAAATTCCTGGTGTGATGCATACAGCATTAATAAAGTTAGTGACTTTTTCTTTACTAATAGGTTCTAATATTTTAAAGTAACCTTTTTCTAAATCATTTAAACTATGAATATAATAAAAGTTCATAGTATTATTTTCGATTTTAGGAACAGCTACTTTTTTCTTTTTTAAAAAATATTTTATTAAGTTTAGAGTATCAACTTCACTATCTTTAGAAACATAAATAAGTATAACGGAAGCATTCATAACTTTCGGATGAGAAATAACTTTTTCGAAAATAAGATTATCCTTATTTTCTTTATTTTTTATTTTTTCTCTAATTATTAGGTATTTTTTACGTAATTCTTCTTTCATAAAAATATTATAAATATATATTTTTAAAATTGCAATTATTTATTAATTGTTTATTGATTATTGTTAAATTAAAATAAATATGTTAAGATAATACTCACAGAAAAAGGGTTTTGGTTATGAATTTATTTAATTTATTTAAAAAACAAAAAAAGGAAGCACTAACTAAAGAACTAATAAGTTTAAGTTCTTTAGCAAATGTAGTAAATATAGATTATTTTAAAGATAATAATGAAGTTTTAGAATTGATTAATTTAAGAAAAAAAGAATATTTAGAAACATTAATTAAAGAAAAAGTTTTAACAAGTAAAGACCTAAAAGAAAACGAACTACATAATAAGTTAAATATGATTCATACTTTAATAGAACAAAATACTTTAGATGATGAATTATTTGAAAAAGTAATATTTGTTGAAGAAGATAAAGTAAAAGCTTTGATAAAATTACGTAAATTCGCTATCTATAATGAACAAATAAAAGATTTAGAAGAAGAAGTAATAAGTAGAATAATAGCTTTAAAAGAAATATTAAAGAAAACATTTTTAAATAGGCAAAAGAAAATAAGTATTATAAATGAAATTAATAATTTAACTAATATTTTTGTAATCTTAATGAATCAAAAAGAAACTTTGAAATTATGTTTAAATAATTATAGTTTAAAGTGTTTTGATATAACTAAAGAGAAAGATCAAGAAAAGGAAAAAGAATTATTAAATGCCAGAAAAGAAAAATTGATGGTTTATGAAAAATTAGCATTTGGAAAAGTAAAACAAATAATAGTTACTTTAAATGATATGGCGCAAGCAGAAATAGCTTTAGAAGAATATGTATATAATTATAAAGCAGACGTGGAAATACTTCGAAAGAAGGTAGCTTTTTTCTGTAAAAGAACAGAAAAAGATTTAAAAAACCAAAAAGTTATATTTGATAAAATATTAAATGAAATTACCAATATTGAAAAATATTATAAAATATTTTATGAATTTGGCAAAAGATTAATAATTAAAGAAGATTTAAAAGAATTATATAAAATAAAATTTACAATTTTAACATATAGTGAAAATTGTAAATTAGTAGAACCATTTGTAAATATGATTACTCCTAAGTTAGAATTAGAAACATATGAAGAAATAATATATGATTTAATAAATGCTATAAATAGTAATAAAGAAAATGGATTATCTAGTATTCAAATGGAATTTAAAAATTATACTTTTACGGTTTTAAGATTGTTAAAAAAAGAACTACAAACAAATGGAAAATATGATGCTTTAGAAATATTAAAGGATAAGTATAAACTGAATTTATTATTGGCTTTCTCTTATCCTATAGAAGTATCGGTAATAAAAGAAATATATAAACATATATATGTTAAAAAAAGTGACTATCCGGAAGTTAATTTTTATGAAAGACAGTTTGTTTGGAATTATGCTTTGCCCTTAGAAACCGTTAATGAATTAAAGCTAATGCAAAATCAAAAACAAGATTTAGGTTTATATTTGTTTTTAAAAAAATATTATCATACTTATGACTATCATAGTTTTACCTATTATTTACCAGAAGGGTTAAATAAAATTTGTTATTTAACAAATAGATATTCCGATGGAACAATTGAAGATCCAAAACAAATGTATAAAATTTTAAATTATGTTGATGCTATTCGTAAAAACGCTCGAGGTAAAGAAGTAGTACTGCCAAAAACTTTAGTAAGTATATTAGGGGATGTATTTGGTGATACAGAAATACCAAAATTAAAATTAAACGAGGGATTGGCATATTTTAATTTTAATTATTTACCTGGTGCTAATATTAAAAAAATAGAAATACCTTCAACTGTTAAACCAATAGTAGGTTACCATTTACCAAATAATGAAAAATTAAAAGAAATTCATTTTCTTGATTTTGATAAATCTTGTTTTTACAATAACGTAAATAATCTTTGGGTTTTATTAAGGCCTTATATAAAAATTATAAATTATAATAATAATTATAAAAATATATATGAATTAACTATTGATGAGTTAGTATTTTCTTTTAGTGATTCAAAACGATATCCCAGTTCTATTATTCTATCAAAAGAAAATTGCCGTGTAGAATCCTATAGTTATAGTATTGATAAAATGGAATTAATTGAGAAAATAAATGATTATGTAGTTGAAAAAGTGGAAAGATATCAAGGTCAAAAAAGAAAAAAAAGGAAAAATATATTATAGTCATAGCATATAAAAATAATTAAATGCTAAATAACTTAATTGTGCAATATATAGAAAAATAGCAAGATAAGAAAGGATTTAGGTTATGAAATTGTTTGATATGTTAAAAAAACAAAAAACTAGATTTATAACTAAAGAATTAATAAGTTTAAGTTCTTTAGCCCAAGTTCCTACTAAAGATTATTTTAAAGATAATAATCAAATTTTGTTGTTGATAAATTTATATAAAAAAGAATACTTAGAAATATTAATCAAAGAAAAAGTCTTAACAAGTAATGAATTAAAAAGTGCAGAACTACATAATAAGTTAAATATGATTCATACTTTAATAGAACAAAATACTTTAGATGATGAATTGTTTGAAAAAGTAATATTTGATGAAGAAGACAAAGTAAAGGCTTTAGTAAAGATAAGAAAGTTTGCAATATATAATGAAAGAATAAAAGAATTAGAAGAAGAAGTAATATGGAGAATAATAGCTTTAAAAGAAATATTAAAGAAAACATTTTTAAATAGGCAAAAGAAAATAAGTATTATAAATGAAATTAATAATTTAACTAATATATTTGTAATTTTAATGAATCAAAAAGAAACTTTGAAATTATGTTTAAATAATTATAGTTTAAAATGTTTTGATATAACCAAAGAAAAAGAAGAAGAAAAAGAAGAAATAATAATAAGCAAAAGAAAAGAAGAATTAAATGCTTATCAAAAGCAAGCTTTTGGGAAAGTAGTTTATGAATTAAATGAATTAAATGATATGGCCAAAGTGGAAATAGCCTTAGAAGATTATGTTTATAATTATAAAGAACCAACAACACTTTATTTATGTGATGCAATTTTAGTTCTTCGGGATTCTATAGAATTAGATTTTATAAACAAAGCCAATAATTTTGCAAAAACATATTCTAAACTTTTAGAACTGGAAAATAGATGTAAAATATTTTATGAGTTTGGAAAAAATATTATTGATAAAGATGATATAAAAAAAGTATACAAGTTAAAATTTGAAATTTTAACTTGTTGGGAAAATTGTAAATTAATTGAACCATTTGTAAATACGACTACTCCCAAATTAGAATTAGAAACATATGAAGAAATAATATATGCTCTAATAAGCGCTATAAATAATAATAAAGAAAGTGGGTTATCTAGTATTCAAACAGAATTTAAAAATTATACTTTTACGATTTTAAGATTGTTAAAAAAAGAACTGCAAACTAACGGTAAATATGATGCTTTAGAAATATTAAAGAATAAGTATAAATTGAATTTATTATTGGCGTTTTCTTATCCTATTAATATTGATGTAATAAAAGAAATATATAAAAATATTTATGTTAAAAAAAGTGACTATCCGGAAGTTAATTTTTATGAACCAGAATTTAGATGGAAAGATAATTTATCCTTAGAAACTATTAATGAATTGAAGTTAATGCAAAATCAAAAACAAGACTTAGGTTTATATTTGTTTTTAAAAAAATATTTTCAAACTAATGCTAATAATAATATTTATTATTATTTACCAGAAGGATTACAAAAAATTGGCTATTTAATGGGGCTAAGCGAAGGTAAATTGAAAAACCCAAAACAAATGAAAGAAATTATGAAATTTGTAAAATATATTCGCCAAAATATGCAGGGTAAAATAGTCATACTACCGAAAACTTTAGAAATAGTATTGGGAGATATAGTGGGTGATACTGAATTAAAAGAGTTGCGACTTAATTCAGACTTAAAAATTTTTAATTTTAATTTTGCTTCAGTGGCAAATGTTGAAAGAATTGAAATACCGGCAAATGTTATACCCCTTAAATATAATTTTCATAAACAAATAAATAGTTCTTTAAAAGAAATTCATTTTCTTGATTTTGATAAGTCGTTTTTTTATGAAAATATCGAAAATCTAAGAACCGTATTGTCACCTTATATAAAAGCAACACCATTAGAAGAATATCAAATTATGGATGGTACTACTAAAAAAGAAATAATATATGAATTGACTATTGATAGAATAATTATTGATTTTAATAAAAATTGGATAACATTACCTAAAAGTGCCTGTAAAATAATTGAAGATGATTTTTCAGATTTTTTTGGTGAATATGTGTTAATACGGTATATAAATGATTTAATAACGGAAAAAATATCCAAATATCAAGATATTGAAAAAAGGAAATTAACTAAAACTTAATTTCCTTTAATTTTCTTTTTTAATTTAAAGAACTTTTCTCCCATAAGTTCGACAAGTAATTTTTTATTTAAGATAAAGTAAATTACAAAGGAGATAATTCCGACAAAAGCAAGTCCTAAAAGCATTTCTATTCTGGAAGTTAGATGTTTAAAAATGAGCGGTTTTAATAGTAAATTAATTATTACTAATATAATGGTTGTTAATAATAATTTAGGTATTGATCTAAATGTTTTCTTATAACTAAAGTTATATTTTTTATGTAGGGTGATAAGAGGAATAATTAAGGATAATAGATAACCTATTGTTGTTGCTAAAATGGCTCCATAGTAAGCAGGAATACCAATTTTAGCGAAAAGATAGATAAGTGGTAAGTCTAAAATAGTTTTCGTAATTAAACCTGTTGCTACTGAGGTATAAATAAGTTTGGTTTTACTTAAACCTTGTAGGGCACTGCAAACCATAATATAGGCGCTATCCAGTGTTGCTAAAAGAATAGTATATTTAAATATTAATGGTCCATAATGGCTCTCATTATAAAACACACTCCAAACAGGTGTAGCATAAATACTTAAAAAGATTGTTAAGGGTAAGATAACATAAAGTAATACTTGAAGAATTTTATTAAAATGTTCATTAACTTTTTCTTCATCTTTTTTGGTATAGGCTTCAACAATGTTGGGAATTAAACTGATAACTAAGCCTGTGGCAATAGCGGTAACTACACTAATAAGTTTAGCTCCCCAGGTAGTAAAGATACTACTTATGGTTTCAATATCTTGGGCGGGAAATCCTAAATGGTTTAATCCTCTTATAACTAAGACCATATCTACAAAATTATAAATAGTATTGGCTACATTTATAATTATAAAAGGGATACAATAGTAAATTAATTTTTTGAATATTTTTTTTCGTTCGGTTTTATTTACTTCTTCATAATCGGTAAATATTTCTTTTTTAACTTTGCGCATTTTCCATAATAGATAGGCATAGGAAACTATGGCTCCGGCACAAGCCCCAAACACTGCTATACCTACAGCTTCTACAACAGGTAAATGAAAAACTTTTATGGCGGCAAAAGAACCTATAACAATAACTAATACCCGTACAAATTGTTCAATTACTTGACCAATTGCAGGAGCACTAATGTATTTATGTCCTTGTAAATAACCTCTAGAAATACTTAATATAGGTACTACGAGGATAGCAAAGGAAACACAGCGTATTACAAACGCTACATCATTTACACTATTACCATTAGTTAAATCTCCAACAATTAAATTTGCTAAAATAGGAGCTCCTAAAAAACAAATAAGAAAAGAGATAATTGAAAAAATATGTATTATTTTTTTAGAATATTTAAACATAAATGTTTTTTCTTTATATTGTTTTAAAGTATTATATTCACTAGTTATCTTACTAATCGCTAAAGGAATACCGGCGCTTGAAATAATTAAAAAGAAGTTATAGATATTATAAGCATATCCATATAAAGCTCCTCCAGCTTCCCCAATTATATTATAAAAAGGAATAACGTATAAAACTCCTAAAACTTTTGAAATGATTATAGCTAAAGTGGCAATAAAAGCCCCATCCATCAATCCATTTTTTTTCATTTTTAACCTCTATATAAATATTATAGCCAAAAATAATTATAAAAACAATTATTTGTAGCATTAATAATTAGAAAATGATAAAATTATTATTATGAGGCGAAAGGTATGAAAAATAAAAATTTTATTACTTATTTTTTTATTATTGTAATATTTGGTTTTTTCTTAATGTATCCTGTGATGTTTTTTATGATTCAAAAGGGAATAATTAAACCCGTTTATAATAATATATATACAGTATTAAAACCAGAAGGAAATTTAATCGAAAGAATAAATGTTAAATTTACTAATTTGAAAAATAATATTAATACTAAATTATCTAATTATTTGTTTTTATATAGTGAAGTAAATAGTTATTATCCAATGTTAAAAAATAAAATAAATTTTTCTAACAATGAGTTTTCTTCTTTAGGTACTAATAGTGATGGGGAATTTATTTTCTTAAATAAAGATAATTTTTATATATTACAAACCAATCAAAATGATGAATATATTAATCGTAAGATGGACGAAGCAATAAGTTTTTATAATGATTTAAGTAAAGTAACGCAATTATATATATATTTACCTAGTAGATATGAATTTCAAGAATTTAATAATGCATATAATATTAGAAATATGAATGAAATAAAGAATAATTTTTTACATCAATTAGATAATGTAACGATTAGAGAACTTTTTGTAAAAGATAAAGAGGCTTATCAACATATGTTTTACCGAACAGATCATCATTGGAATAGTTATGGGGCTTATCAAGGATATTTAGATATTTGTGAAATGCTTAATTTAAATTGTCCTTCCTATGATATTGTTTTAACCGATATGGCTTATCACGGTTCAATTGGGAAAATGGTAGCGGATAAAAAAATTAGTGATAAGTTTATGTACATTGATGAAGATACTAAAATTACGGCTTTAGTAGAGGGAAAGCAAGCAGATGCAAATTTTAAACCGCGTAAAATAAAAGAAGATAAAGGAATATTTTATGATCAATATGTAGGTTATTATAATGGCTTATATAGTGAAGTAATTTATAATGGTAGTGGAGATGAAAATCTACTTATTTTAGGTGATTCTTATGCTTGGCAAATAGATTATTTAATCGCGAATGAATATAATAAAACTTATGTATTAAATCCTAAATATGTGGAAAAATTAGATATTTATAAATATATTAAAGATAATAATATAACTAAAGTTTTAGTATTAATGGAAAGTCAAACAACAATTTTTGATAATTATGATTATGGTTATATTGCGAAACTAGGAGGTAAATAATGGAATTTACAAGTTTAATATTTTTATTTATATTTTTTCCTTTATTTTTACTTACTTATTTCGTTTGTAAAAAAAGAAACTTAAGAAATGTAGTTTTATTTCTTTTTAGTTTATTTTTCTATGCTTGGGGTGAACCTCTTTATGTTTTTTTAGTTCTATTTTCGATATTTATAAATTATATCTTAACTAAGATAATTGCTAAAAATAAAAATAAATTAATGTTTATTTTAACATTAATCTTTGATATTGGCATTCTTGTTGTATTTAAATATGTACCATTTATTGTAACAAGTATAAATAGTATTTTAAAAATAAATTTACCAGTTCCGAATATTATATTGCCAATTGGTATTAGCTTTTATACTTTTCAAATGTTATCTTATGTTATCGATGTTTATAGAGAAAAAGTAAAAGTTCAAAATAATATTATTTATTTAGGTTGTTATATTATTGCTTTTCCTCAATTAATTGCCGGCCCTATAGTTAGGTATGCAACTATTGAAGATGAATTAGATAATCGGAAAGAAAATTTAAAAGATTTTACTAATGGGGTAAGACGTTTTATGATTGGATTAGCGAAAAAAATATTGATAGCGAATACAATGGGTTTATTAGCCCAAGAGATTTTAAGTCAAAATGCTAGTGTTTATGGATTTGTAGGTTCTTGGGTGGCGATGATATGCTATAGTTTTCAAATATTATTTGATTTTTCGGGTTATTCGGATATGGCCATTGGTATTGGAAGAATGTTAGGTTTTCATTATTTGGAAAACTTTAATTATCCTTATTTAGCGGATAGTATTACCGATTTTTGGCACCGGTGGCATATTTCTTTAAGTACCTTTTTCCGCGATTATGTTTATATTCCTTTAGGTGGTAATAGAGTAAAAATGCCCAGATTTGTTATTAATATTTTAATTGTTTGGGCTTTGACAGGTTTATGGCATGGCGCTAGTGTTAACTTTATTTTATGGGGATTATATTATGGTATAATTTTATTAATGGAAAAATTAATTTTTCAAAAATATTTTCAAAAGGTACCTAAAGTTTTAAAACATATTTATGCTTTAGTTTTCGTAATTTTAGGTTGGGTTTTATTTAGAAGCATAACTTTAAATGAAATAGGTACTATATATAAAGCAATGTTTGGGTTTTATGGATTAGGTAATATAAATATTTTTGGTTATATTAATTTCTTTAATTTTAATACTCTTTTGGCCTTTATTTTATCTTTCTTTCTAGCGACTACATTAGGCCAAAAAATGCAAAAGATAAATTGGGTAATTACCGATATATTAATAATTATTCTTTTTATCTTAAGTATTTGTGAAATAATTATTGGTTCTTACAATCCTTTTATTTATTTTAGGTTTTAGGTGAGTTTATGAAAATAGAAATAGTGAAAGTTGGTTATTTAGAAACTAATTGTTATATAGTTACTAAGGGTAAGGAAACGATAATAATTGATCCAGGAGATGAAGCAGGGAAAATAATTAAAGCTGGTGAAGAAAAAAATATTGTTGGAATTTTAGTAACACATCATCATTCTGATCATATTGGATCTTTAAAGGAAATAGAAGAATATTATCATTTAAAGGCTAATGAAATAAACTTTAATTGGCATATGGAAATATTAAAAACACCAGGACATACAGCAGATTCTTTAAGTTTTTATTTTCCTAAAGAACAGGTATTATTTAGTGGTGATTTTATTTTTTTAGATTCTATTGGGCGTTGCGATTTACCAACGGGTGATTTTAAAAAAATGCAAGCAAGTTTAAAAATGATTAGTAGTTATCCTGATAAAATAATTATCTATCCAGGTCACGGAAAGGCCACAACGTTAGGATATGAAAAGCAAAACTTTAAATATTATGGTGGAGCAGTATAAAAAAATTTAGGTTCATCCTAAATTTTTTAGTTAATAAGTTTTTTCAGAGTAAGCGTGAGAATAAATAATTGGTTCCATAAATTCCACATAATTTAAATAAATAATGCGAATTAAATACCAATTATTATTTAATGGGTCTCGGATAATTAAATGATCTCTTCCGGCTTCTTCAATTACGCCTTCATAAATTTTGTTTTGCCAAGCACTAGAATCAGGGTAAGATACATAAGCTTTAACTTTTTTTCCTTTATTAAGTCTTAAAATATTTTCGATAAAGCTTTGTTCCATAGGTAGAGAAGTTCCTATTTGCGTCGATTCCATATTTCCCGGAGGAGTTGCATAATTGGTAGTGCTAGGAAAAGTTGGGTTTTGGTAAAAACTGCCATTCATTTTTATTAATTCACCTCAGTAAATTATATGAAAATATTGTGATAATATTTGCTAAAATTAATTATATCATTTATAATTAATAATATAGAGGCGGTACTAGTATGGAGGATATAAGTAATAAAAAGATAATAATTCAAGGTATTATGTTTGTACTAGGAGTATTCCTTTTGGCATTAAATTATAATTTATTTTTAGTTCCCAATAATTTTGCTTTTGCAGGTATGAGTGGCTTCGCTATAATATTGCATAAAATAGTAGGCATTAATCCCACACTTTTTATATATATAATGAATTTATTATTATTAATAGTTAGTCTTATTTTTTTAGGATGGGAAATTACAAAAAAAACTATCGTGGGGACTATTCTTTATCCCGTAATGATTACATTTACTGCTCCTATTGCTAATGTATTATTAAAATATTTTCAATTTCAAGAAATTCTTATAACAATAATTATTGCGGCCTTAATGTATGGTATTAGTAATGGACTTATATATAAAAGCGGTTATACAACGGGTGGAAATGATGTTTTAATGCAGTTACTAAATAAATATTTAAAAATTCCTGAATCTAAAGCTTTACTTATTGTGAATGCGATAGTTATAATTGGCTGTAGTTTAGTATTTTCAATTGAAAATGGTATATATTCATTATGTATTATGATTATAAGTACTGTTTTTGTTGATAAGATATTATATGGTATATCAGATAGTAAATTATTTTATATTTTTACGCGCAAACCAAAAATGATTAAAAAAATAATATTTGATGAATTTTCAACAGGGTTTACTTTATTACCAACTAAAGGAGGATATAGTCATATAAAAAGCACTTTGATAATGGTGGCCGTGAGTAATCGCGATTATTATAAATTAAAAAGTCGAATATTAGAAATAGACCCAGATGCATTTATAGTCATTGATAGTTGTTATGAAGTAAATGGTGGGGTTAGAAGGTCAAATTTACCATTTATGGAGTAATAAAGAAATGGTATAATTAGGATGGTGGTAAAATGAGTTTTATTGAATTAAAAAATGTTAGTAAAGTATATAAAAATGGGGTAACTGCTTTAGCAGATATGTCTGTAGAAATAGAAAAAGGAGAATTTGTATTTGTTATAGGACTAACTGCCAGTGGAAAATCTACATTTATAAAAATGCTATATCGTGAAGAAAAACCAACGCAAGGTAATGTTTTAGTTGGGGGATTAAATGTAGGGAAAATAAGAAATGGAAAAGTATATAAATTAAGAAGAAAAATCGGTATAGTTTTCCAAGATTTTAAGTTATTACCTAAGTTAACAGTTTACGAAAATGTGGCTTTTGCTTTGGAATGTGTAGGAATGAAAGAAAAAGAAATTCGTCCTAAAGTATTAGATGCTTTAAATCGTGTTGGCTTAAAAGAAAAGGTTAGATGTTTTCCTAATGAATTATCAGGTGGGGAACAACAAAGAGTCTGTATTGCAAGGGCAATAGTTAATGAACCAAAACTATTAATATGTGATGAACCAACCGGTAATTTAGATCCTGAAACAAGTCAAGAAATAATGAAAGTAATCGATGGAATAAATAAAGATTTAAAGACGACTATTATTATGGCAACTCACGATAAAGATATAGTTAATCGAATGAAGAAAAGAGTTTTAGTAATTGACCATGGTATTTTAGTTGGTGATTATGCGAAAGGAAGATATAAATCTCATGAAAGTATTTAGAATAATTGGCAGAAGTATTCGCGATTCTTTTAAAAGTATAGGCCGAAATTTTAGTTTAAGTTTTGCCTCTATTATGTGTACAACAATTACTTTGATTTTAGTATCCGTAGCTATTATATGTGCTGCCAATATTGAAAATGCTACTAAATTGATTGAAGATGAATTAAGTATTGTTATTTATTTAGATAGCGGGTTATCAGAAGAAAAAATAAATAATATAAAGATGGATATAAATAGTCAAAGTAATGTATCTGAATGTATATTTAAAAGTAAAGATGAATGGAAACTAGAAATGAAAGATTTTTCGACTACTTATGGAACTATTTTAGATTATCTGGATAATAATCCCTTATTAGATTCTTTTCAAGTAAAAGTTTATGATATAGAAGATATTCATAAAACGGCGGAATACATAAAAAGTATAGAAGGCGTTAAAGAAGTTAAATATGGAGAAGGAATGGTCGAAACAGTTGTTTCCACATTCGATGTAGTTGAAAAAATTGTAATTGTTGTTGTAGTAGCTTTAATTTTAGTAACAGCCTTTTTAATTAGTAATACTATAAAATTAACAATTATAAATAGAAGAAATGAAATTGAAATAATGCGTTTAGTTGGAGCAAGTAATACATTTATTAAATTACCTTTTGTTATTGAAGGGTTTATAATTGGTATAATTGGTTCCATAATTCCTATTTGTATTACTATATATGGATATGTCATTTTATTTACAAAAATGGGAGGAGAATTATTTACAAATTTAATAATATTAATAAAACCATATAATTTTGTCTTCTATGTATCCTTAATATTAGTTATTATTGGAGCTTTAGTAGGTATGTTTGGAAGTTTAAAAGCTGTAAGGAAGCATTTGAAAATATGAAAAAAGTAAGAAATATTATAATTAGTTATATTTTAATATTATTTATTGTTAGTGGTTATTTAATTATGCCCTTAAAAGTAAAGGCAGTTAGTGGAGCAACTACTTTAGCTGGCTTAAGAAAAGATTTAGCGGATTTTCAAAGAGAAAAACAAAACAATGATAATAAAAAGAAATATACTCAAAGTGAAATAAATAAAAAAAATCAAGAGATAGTAAATGCTCAAAATGAAAAAGAAGAAAGTGAATCTAAAATAGAAGAAGCTAAAGCAAATATAAAAGAAACAGAAGAAAAAATTAAAGAGTATGAAAGTAAAACTGAAGAATTAATGGTTTTTTATCAATTAATGATGGGAGAAAATTCCTATTTAGAATTTATTACGGATTCCTCTAGTATGACAGAATTAATTATGCGAATAGATGCTATTGAACAGTTGGTAAATTATAATCAAGAACAATTATATACTTTAGAAGATTTAATAAATGAGAATGAACAACGCCAAATTGATTTAAAAAAATATGAAAAGGAATTAGATCAAAATATTGTAAACTTTGAAAATAAGATTAAGGAATTAGATTCCGATTTAGTAGAATTAAGTGATATATCTGTAGATATAGAAAGCGATATAAAATCCCAAAAAGATGCTATTAGGACATATGAACAAATGGGGTGTGCGGAAGATGAAAATTTAGTTGCGTGTATTGCTCGTACTAGTGGTAATGGTACATGGTTAAAACCAGTTAATGAAGGAAGAATAAATTCTTTATTTGGTTTTCGTAATGTTGCAGGTCAATCTTCTAATCACAGTGGTATAGATATTGGGGTTGCTGAGGGTACAGAAGTTTTATCATCAACTATTGGAACTGTCGTTACAACCTTTAGAACAAATTGTGGTGGTAATCAAGTTTATGTTCAATCTTATATTGATGGTAAACCATATACGGTATTGTATGCTCATCTTTTATCTGTAAGTGTTACAACTGGACAAAAGGTCAATCAACAAACAACAATCGGTTATTCGGGAGGTTATAGCACATCAACTTTGCACGGAGGGTATGACCGGTGTACTACAGGTGCGCATTTACACGTATCAGTTTCCGAATGTGTATATAAAAATTATTCTAATTTTGTCGCTAATTTAATTAATCCACCTGGTTATCCTAAAACTAAAGGGGCCTGGTTTTATTCTCGTAATCAATGGTTTGATTAAGTTAAAAAAAGACTACTATAAAGTAGTTTTTTAAATTATAATAATAAATGAGAGGTCGAAAATGAAAAAAGTTATTGTAAAAATTGAAGGAATGACTTGTAGTGCTTGCTCTAATCATATTGAAAAATATGTAAATAAACAAGAGGGAATTATTGATTGTTCGGTTAATTTGGTTATGGGACAAGCATTAATTTGTTATGAAGATAATATAACAATGGATAATATTGCGCAATATATAAATAATTCGGGTTATAAATATGGAGGAATATATAATCCTAAAAAAGAAAATTCTTATAATTTTTCCAAGTTATTTTTAATAATATATGGCATACTTCTTATATTAGTTATGGGAATATCAATGTTTCATATGTTTCATATTCCGTTTATTGAAATTTTTGATAAAATGAAACATCCTTTAAATTATGTATTAATATTAGGTATTTTAGCTATTGTATTTTTATGGTATGGTCAAGATATAATAATTAAAGGAATAAAGAATTTATTTAAAGGGCCTAATATGGATACTTTAGTTGCTTTAGGAGTGCTGGCCAGTTTTATTTATAGCTTTATTAATAGTCTTTTAATTTTTCAAGGCAAAATGGCTTTAATTAATAATTTATATTATGAATCGGTTTGTATGATTATTTATTTTATTAAAATAGGTAGATATATAGATAATTCTAGTAAGGAAAAAACTCAAGAAGCGATAAAAGAGTTAGTTAAGGTAACTCCGGAAGTAGCTTTATTAAAAGTTGATGGTTTAGAAAAGATAGTTACTATTGATGAGGTTAAAGTTAAAGATATTCTAATTGTAAAACCGGGAATGAAAGTAGCTGTTGATGGGAAGATAATTAGTGGAGAAGCTCACTTTGATGAGTCATTTATAACTGGAGAATCTAAACCTGTTAAAAAAAGCGTAGGTGATGATGTTGTGGCTGGGGCTATTAATTATGATGGCATAGTTTTATATGAAGCCTTAAAAATTGGCCCTAAATCAACAATATCAGAAATGGTGCATTTAGTTTTAGAAGCCAGTAATACTAAAATGCCTATATCGCGAATAGTTGATAAAGTTAGTTCTTATTTTGTTCCTCTTATTTTGTTATTAGCATTTTTAACTTTTGGTTTAAATCTTTTATTACATAATTCTTTAAATAATTCAATAGTTGCGATGGTAACTGTTTTAGTAGTAGCTTGTCCTTGTGCCTTAGGATTGGCTGCTCCTTTAGCTATTGTGGTATCTATTGGTAAGTCTGCAAAAGAAGGAATCTTAATTAAATCCAGTGCTAGTTTAGAAATTGCTTCGCATATTAACCATATTATTTTTGATAAAACTGGTACTTTAACTTATGGAAATTTAAAAGTAAGTGATATATATAACTATTCTAAATATTCTAATAAAGAATTATTAAATATAGTAGGTAATATTGAGTTAAATTCTACTCATCCTATTGCCAAAGCTTTAACAATTTATAAATTAAAAGATTTAAAAGTAAAAGAATATAAAGAAATTGCTGGTATGGGAATAAAAGCTAAAATAAATAATAAAAACTATTATTTAGGAAATAAAAAATTAATAAAAGAAGTTTCCCCCGGTATTTTAAAACAAGAAAAGGAATTAACTAATAAAGGTAATAGTATAATTTATGTTACTGAAAATGCCCAAATTATTGCCTTAATTGGCGTAAAAGACATAATAAAAAAAGGAGCTAAAAAAGCTTTAAAAGAAATTCAAAATGCGGGGTATGAGATAACTATGCTTACAGGGGATAATATTAATACCGCTAAAATGATTGGCCAAGAATTGGGTATAAAAAATATTGTTGCTAATGTTACACCTAAAGAAAAAACTAAATATTTACAAGAATTAAAAAATAAAGGTGAAAAAATAATAATGGTTGGAGATGGTATAAATGATGCCCCATCACTTTCCACTGCAGATATTGGAATAAGTTTTAAAAATAG
>CANPXQ010000003.1 GCA_947586295.1 uncultured Bacilli bacterium | reverse complement strand
ACTTTCCAATTAATATATATGATGTTTATGCTGATTATAACTTTAATCCATCACCTCATATCTAATACACAGCATTTAATTAAGCAAAAGAAATTTGAAGATATAATTGAATTTTATAAAAAAATGGAATTCTTACATCACTTAAGTATATCAGATAGTTATACATTTATTCTAGCAAATGAATTATTAAATATTATTAATACTAAAAATATTCCAGAAAAAACGGTATTTAGTACTGATAATATATTTGAAGCAATAGATGGTAAAAATTATGAACTTGCTTTATCTTTGGCTACAGCAAGAAATCAAAAATTTAATGTTAATATTGATGATAATAACCTTTCCCTTTTACTTGATGAAATAGTTAAAAAATGTAGAGAATTAAATGACAATGACAACGTTAGACAAAAACAAAAGATAACATCTGTTACTATTGCAGAAAAAACTTCTAAACCATCTGAAGATTATAGTGTTATTGAACCTAAATCATCATTAAATGTCGGAGCATCATCATTTGCAAATATTATTAAATTTTTAATGAATGGTGATTTAGACAATTTTTTTAGAACAATAAGACCCTATTTAACAAGTTTAAATAAACGCGATTATGAGTTTTTAATTGTTGATCTTATCAAAATAAGTTTATTGGAGAAAGATGTAGCTTTCACAAAGCCAATGACAGCATTAACCTTAATTAGTAGAGAGAATTATTATTTTGATATTTCTACTTATATTCAAGAGTTTTATATTAACTTATCTCAAAATAAATTTGAAGAAGCAAGAATATATTTAGATATAATTTCAAAGGGAAATAAACTTGGTCAAGATTGTGTTATTACTGATGGTTTATATCAAGTTTTAGAATCATCAGAAAAATTATTAAATTATAAGAGAAACAGTACAACATTAAATCCAGTAGATGATGCTTTAGATATAGTAAAAAAAAACTTTTCAACAACTATTCAACCTCAAACGGGTTATAGTGTATCAGAAAAGAAAACAATAGAAACATTAATACAACTACAACAAAAAACTCAAGTGCAAGCATCTAAACTAATTCAAAAAGAAAAAATAACTCAAGAGAAAAGAAATTCCGAAAAAGAATTTATAGATAAGAAATATGAAGAATTACTTGATAAAAAAGGTATTATCTTATTAAAACCTATGGATAATAGTAGAATAGATAGAATATTTGAGATGATTAAAAACTATCCAGATATGGTAGCATTTGTAATTGGCAAAGAAAATAAACAACAAGTAGTTTTAAGATATAAACCAAGAATTTATGAATATGTTGATACTAAAAATCTTATAACTTCAGGTAATCAAGCATATAAAGAAGGAAATTATGATAAATGTATAGCAAATAATTTACAATTGCTTCAATTATTTGATAATCCTAGAGCAATAGTTTATTCAAACCTAGGACTGGCATATATGAAAAAATGGCAAATTCCTTTAGCAATAGATTATTTAACAATTGCAACTGATTTATCTAAAAAAGAAAATGTAGATTTTGATTTTAGTGATCTTATTGCTAGATTAAAAGGAGATATTCCAGAAGAAGATAGCAAACCTCGATTTAGAATGACTCAAAAAGACTTTGATTATAGTGATGTAGGTGATTATTACGGAATTGATAATTTTTCCAAAATAAACTCTTTTATTATTGAATCAGGATTAGATGTAGAAACTGCTTGTGAGCAATTAGGATTATCTTTAGAAGAAGTTGATATTATCAAACTTATTTATGCACGAGAATTTTACACTCAAGGAAGTTATGATAAAGGAGATATATTCCTTAAATCAGTTGAAAAAAGTAAAAATAAAACAAAAAAAACAAAAAAGGTTTTTGAAGAAGTAAGAAAAAATAAAAGATTTTTTCAAAACCGAAAAAGTAATAGTAATACAGAATTAGTTTTAACATTATCCCCGACAAAGAAATAAGCTTAAATTACGGACTTTTCCTTTTGTAAATTTTTATTATCTATGTAGAAAATTTCAAATTATTTAGCTTTGAGAATTTTGGAGAGTGAATATGAATACTATTGAATTATTACTACAAAGGAAACATTAATTAACGAGGTAAAAAATGGAAGACAAAACATTAAAATTTCTATTTAAAATAAATGAACTACAAAAAACAAGAAGATATGGTAATTATCCTCTTTTTAGTGAAAGTACTTCGGAACATACATTTAAATTAATATTAATGGTTGATTATTTTTATAAAAAATTAAATTTAAGTTTAAATTATGAAAAATGTATTTGTTTGGCAATTTATCATGATTTTGGTGAAATGAATTTAGATAAAGATGTTGATATTAAGGAAAATAAAGATAAAAAAATACATCAGAAGAAAGATATATATGAATTAGAAAAGGTTATGGAATTATCCGAATCTTATTATAAACCAATTAAGAAATACTATGAAGAATATAAAAATAAGGAGACGGCAGAAGCACTTTTTGTTAACGCTTGTGATAAATTGGAAGGAATGATTCATCCTTTAACAGTAAATAAAGTTATTATGAATCACGAACTTTTTGCTACTTACGCTGATGATGCAGTTAAAAATTTTCCCCAGTTAATGCCCATTTATAAGCAAATTAAAAATATAATAAAATTACGATTTCTAGAATGGGGATTTGAATGGAAAGAAGAGTATGATAACATTTTTAATGATTAAGAAATGTATTGCTAATAATTTTTATTTATTTTAAAAATGCTATATAATACATAAATGAGGTATTTATGGGAAGGTTATATAATAAGTTGCTTGTACTTTTATTTAAAGAAAAAATAATGTTGGTTGATATAGATAAAATAACTGAAGAGCAAGTTATAGAAATAAATAAAAGTAGGAATAAAATAATAATTATAAAAGCAAGTAAAAAACAAATTAAGGAAATATGTGATTTATTAGAAAAGATAAATTATTTAAAAAAAGTAAAGACTCCTTTTAAAAGAAAAGTAGCCAAGGAATTAAGAAATAGACATACATATCAGGGATTTAAGCAAAGCATTTTAAATTATGTAAAAAGAGAAATAATCTTAAATGTAAATTCAAATGATATAGTAGTTGATGCTACTGTTGGTAATGGTAATGATACGCTTTTTCTTGCAAAAATAGCGAAAAAAGTTATCGGTTTAGATATTCAAGAGGAAGCCTTAAGAAGAACTCGAGAAAAATTACAAAAGTTTTCTAATGTATCTTTAAAACTAATGAGCCACGAATATATTGGAAAGCTAAAAGAAAAGAATATTAAATTAATTATTTTTAATTTAGGGTATTTGCCCAATGGAGATAAAAATATAACTACCCATAGTACTAGTACATTAAAAGCTATTAAGGAAAGCATTAAGGTACTAAGTGCTGATGGGCTTATTTTAGTTGTGGTTTATCCTGGACATAAAGAAGGACAAAAAGAAGCTAAAGCTATTTTAGAATTTTTACAAAATTCTAAATATTATTATGAAATAAAAAGAAATACAAATAATGTTATAGCTCCGTTTTTAGTAATAATTAAAAAAAACTTTTCAAACAAATAAAAATGGGTTAAAATAGGACTTGTTAGGAGAAATTTTATGGAATCATACACAAAAGGAATACAATTAATAAATATTATCAAAGAAAGTAGAATTTTAATAAATAAAGCAAATAATGAAATGGCTATAATAGAAGATGAAAGAGGAAATATTATTAAAGGGAGCTTAATGACGGAAAAATATGCGAAAAATTATGTGGAAGCTCGAGATCTATTAGAAGAATCATATCAAAAATATGAAGAAAGTTATAATCTTCTTATGTCTTTAAAGGAAACAATAGATCCTCAAAAATGGATTGTGATTTTGACTAAACTTGGAGAGGTTTTAGGAGAAACCGAAAATATTATGCATATGAAGGATGCTGTAGATGAATATACTTTAGATATAGCAGTTAAAGAAACAATGGAAACATATAAATATAAAAAATTTGAATTAAAACACGCATATAAAAATAACGATGAAGATAAAAAAATAATATTAGAATCAGAAATTAAGTTTTTAGAAAAAGAATTACAAAGACATCTTTTAGGATCAGTATCTTTAAATAATTATAATAATAATTTAGGGAGATAAAAATGAATGATAATTTAAAGGAAGAACTAAAAAAGTATCAAGAGAAAATAGATTATATTGGGAGGTCTCTTTGACTTAGAAAACAAAAAAAAAGAAATTAGGGCTTTAGAAGAAGAAACGAAAGAAAAAGAATTTTGGAATAATATTGAGAGGGCTAATAATATAAATCAAAAATTAGGCCATTTAAAAAAAGAAGTAGCAAATTTTGAAGGAATACAAAAAGAAATAGAAGAAGATTATTTAATCTTAGAAAATGATGCTGAATTAGAAGAGTTAGTTGCCTCCTCAATAAAAGATTTAGAAGTAAAAATAAAGGAGTTGGAAACAAGTGTTATTTTAAATGGCGAGTTTGATGGTAATGATTGTTATTTAGAAATTCATCCGGGTGCTGGCGGTACCGAATCTTGCGATTGGGCAAGTATGCTTTTGCGAATGTATACTAGGTTTTGTGAAAAAAATGCCTTTTCTTATGAGATTATTGAATTTCAAAAAGGTGAAGAAGCAGGCATAAAAAGTGTTACTTTAAAAATTAAAGGGTTATATGCGTATGGCTATTTAAAAAACGAAATGGGAGTTCATCGGTTAGTTCGCAAAAGTCCTTTTGATGCAGGAAATAGACGGCATACTTCTTTTGCTTCGGTATCTATAACGCCATTAATTAATACTAATATTAATATTGAAATAAAAGAAGATGATTTAAAAATAGATGTATATCATTCATCAGGAGCAGGAGGACAATCAGTTAATACATCAAATTCAGCTGTTAGGATTACCCATCTTCCTACAAAAATAGTTGTTACTTGTCAAAATGAAAGAAGTCAATTAAAAAATAAAGAGCAAGCTTTGAATTTATTAAAAAACAAATTATATATGTTAGAAAAAGAAAAAGAAAATGTTCAAATGCAAAGTTTAAAAGGTGAAAATAAAAGTATAAACTTTGGTAGTCAAATAAGAAGCTATGTATTAGAACCTTATAAATTAGTAAAAGATCATCGTACAAATTTTGAAAGTTCCAATCCTGATAAAATATTAGATGGCGAAATATTAGATATGTTACTTTTTAATTTAAAAGAATTAATTTAGAAAAGAGGCTAAAAATGGATAAAGCAATAATTTTTTTGAATAAAACAATTGCCGAAGGAAAAACTGTTGTCGTAGCTTGTAGTGGTGGCGCCGATTCAATGTGTCTTTTGGATATAGTATGTAAATTAAAAGATAATAAAAATTGGAAAATTATTGTTGCACACGTAAATCATAACTTAAGAAAAGAAAGCATATTAGATTATGAATTAGTTAAAAATTATGCTTTAGAGCATAATTTAATATTAGAATTAAAAGAATTAGATTTTCAAGATTTAAAATTTTCGGAACAAATGGGGCATCAAAAAAGATATGAGTTTTTTAAAAGTTTAATAGATAAATATCAAGCTCAATATCTTTTAACTGCTCATCATGGAGATGATTTAATTGAAACTATTTTAATGCGTATAAATAGAGGAAGTACATTAAGTGGTTATCTTGGTTTTAAGAAAATAAAAAAAGAAGAAAATTTTGATATTATGCGGCCTTTGATAGATTATAGTAAAAAAGAAATATTAGAATATAATAAAGCCAATAATATAAAATATAATGTTGATGAAAGTAATAATAGTGATAAATTTACCCGTAATAGATATCGTAAAAATATTTTACCTTTTTTAAAAAAAGAAGATCCGTTTGTACATTTAAAATATCAAAAATTTAGTAATGAATTATTAGAATATGATAATTTTATAGAACAATATATTACGGAACATAAATTTATTAATAATAATATTATAGATTTAAAAAAATTAAAAAAAGAAAAGGATTTTATAAAAAGAAAAGTAATTGAAAAACTTATTAAAAATATTCAAATTAATGATTGGTTAGAAGTAACTGATAAAAATATGTTGGATATATTGTATATTATAAATAAACCTAGTAATAAAAAAATTAATTTAAATAATGGGTATATAGTTTTAAAAGAGTATGATAAGTTACAAATAATAAAAGAAAGAATACAAAAAAACTTTGAATATATATTAGATAATGATATAATAACAAATGACTGGAAAATTACGTTTTCGGATAGTCAAAAAGAAAAAAATATTTTAAGGATTAATAAAAAAGATATAGTCCTTCCTTTAATAGTACGTAATCGAAGAAATGGCGATAAAATAGAAATAAAGAATTTGGGGACAAAAAAAGTAAATGATATTTTTATTGATGAAAAAATAGATTTAAGTAAAAGAGATAGTATTCCAATTATTGTGGATAGTAATAAAAATGTATTATGGATTGCTGGAATAAAAAAATCAAAATTTGCGAAGAAAAAAGATGAAAAATATGATATAATAATAAATTATGAAGAAAGGGAGAATAATGATGAATGTTAAACCTAATAATAATGAGAAATTTAAGAACTTTTTACCTTATATAATTCTTATGGGTGTAGTTTTACTTGTTTTTGCTGTCTTAAGTTTACAAGGTAGTAAAATTAATGAATTAACAACGGGAGAATTAATTAAAGAATTAAAAAATGATACTATTACAGAAATAGTAATTACGCCTAAAAGTGATGAAAGTATATATTATATTACTGGTAAAATAGAAGGTTATAAAGATAATGAAACTTTTAGTACGAAAGTAATAGCTGGGGAATTAGATAATATATTAATGTATATTAATGATAGTGAAAAAATAGAAAGTTATAAAACAGAATCTGATCCTGGAGAAAGTATTTTTCTTTATGTTTTAGTTAATGTGTTACCTTTAGTATTTATTGTTGTGGCTATGTATTTCTTAGTATCTAGAATGGCAAATGCTAATAAAGGCTCAATGGATTTTGCAAGAAGTAAAGCAAGATTAAGTAGTGATAGTGATAAAAAAAGTTTTAAAGATGTAGCAGGATTAAAAGAAGAAAAGGAAGAAGTTGCTGAGTTAATTGATTTTCTAAAAAATCCTAAGAAATTTGAAAAATTAGGAGCGAGAATTCCTAAAGGTGTTTTATTAGTTGGGCCTCCAGGAACTGGTAAAACTTTACTAGCGAAAGCTATTGCCGGAGAGGCAAATGTTCCATTTTTCTTTATAAGTGGTTCTGATTTTGTAGAATTATATGTTGGGGTAGGAGCAAGTCGAGTTCGTGATATGTTTAAAGAAGCAAAAAGAAATGCCCCTTGTTTAATATTTATCGATGAAATAGATGCTGTTGGTCGTCAAAGAGGAACTGGTTTAGGTGGCGGTCACGATGAAAGAGAACAAACCTTAAATCAATTATTAACCGAAATGGATGGTTTTGGAGAAAACGAAGGTATCATAATTATTGCGGCTACAAATAGACCTGATGTTTTAGATCCAGCATTACTTAGACCTGGTCGTTTTGATCGTCAAGTAACTGTTAGTTTACCTGATTCTAAAGAAAGAGAACAAATATTAGCAGTACATTCTAAAAATAAAGTTTTAGCGAGCGATGTTAATTTAGAAAATTTAAGTTTAAGAACTCCTGGCTTTAGTGGAGCCGATTTGGAAAATTTACTTAATGAAGCTGCTTTATTAGCTGTTAGAAGAAATAAAAATGCAATAACTATGGATGAAATAGATGAGGCTACTGATAGAGTATTATTAGGACCAGCAAAAACAACGAGAAAGATAACTGATAAAGAAAAGAAATTAGTTAGTATTCACGAAGCAGGTCATGCTGTAATTGGTTTAAAATTAGAAGATGCGCAAGAAGTTCATAAAATAACAATTATTCCTAGAGGTATGGCTGGTGGTTACACAATGATGTTACCTAAAGAAGAAAAGATGGCTGTATTAACAAAGAATGAATTGTTATCTCAAATTACGGGATTACTTGGTGGTAGAGTAAGTGAAGAAATGTTTTTAAAGGAAATTTCTACTGGTGCCAGCGATGATATCAAAAAAGCTACGAGAATAGCTCGAAGTATGGTAACGGAATATGGTATGAGTGATTTAGGACCTGTTCAATATGAAGAAAAACAAGAAGGTGTTTTCTTAGGAAGAGATTACTCTAAATCAAAGAACTTTAGTGACCAAGTTGCTTTAGAAATTGATGAACAAACTCGTAATATTATTGAAAAATGTTATAAAGAAGCTAAAAAAATTATTAGTGAAAATAAAGATTTAATAATGAAATTAAGTGAAGCATTAATTAAATATGAAACAATTACTAAAGAACAAATAGAAGCTATTGTAAATAATAAACCATATGAAAATATTTCAGAAGATAATAGTAGTAAAGATAATGATACTACTTCTAAAAAGAAACAAAAAGAAGAATAGGAGGTAAGTACTTGGAAACTGTTTTGTTAATTATTTCAATCCTCTTAATTGCAATAGTATTATTGCAAGGGAATAAAGCTAGTGATGCTGGAGCGATGTTTAGTGGTGGAAATGAAGCTTTATTTCAAAATATGAAAGAAAGAGGATTAGAACTATTTATAACTAGAGCAACATTAGTATTAGGATTAGTATTTTTTGTTATTTCTTTAATCCTATTCTTAAATTAAAAATATTTAAAAGCAAGAGAACTAAAATTAGTGTGCATTTTACATAGAAGTGTGACAATATTCCAATTTGCCACTAAAAGTCAGGAACCCAAGTTATGATTGATTTGCAGAAAGGCAGCAAATAATACTGCAAATTAAAAAATTATATCATAACTTGCCTAACTTTTAGTGTTTTCTCGGCATAATGTCTATGCAAAGAAGATAAAATGCACAGTGTAGGTTTGCCAACCATATACGCTGTCACATATGTTTGACAAACCTACATTAAAAGCAAGAGAACTAAAATTAGCCTCTTGCTTTTTTTATATTATTTTATTATTATTAAAATAATAGGAGTGAGTACTTATGGAAGAAAATAAAAAAGAAATATATTATTAATTGTTGCGGTTGTAACTATTCTTTTATTAGTCGTAGGAGCAACATATGCCTACTTTCAAGCTCAAATAGGAATTGGTGCAAATAGTAATGTCAATGTATTAACAGGTACAACCGATAGTTTAGTATTTACTACTGAAGGAGATATAACGATAAATGCAGATATAGATAATTTTGGAAAAGAAGCAGAAGATAAATTATTAGAAGGTGTAACAACAGCCAAAGCAACCTTAAGAGCAAATAATACAACCAATACTACTGATAAATATACGTATAATATTTATTTAGATATAAAAGAAAATAGTTTAATGTATAGTAGTTGTACTAATACAGAAGGAAAAGTAGTAGAATTAAAAACAAAAGAAGAAAGAGAAAATAAAAGTGAAGGCTGTGTAGAAATTCCTGAATTATTTTTAAGTATAAAAGGACCAGATGGACAAGAAGTATATAATAAAGATATAAAAGGTTTAACTAAAGTTTCATTAAATGAAGAAAATGATAGTTATGATATAACCGAAACACAAGGTTTAATACCTATAATAAAAGATTATGAAATACAAGTAACAGGAACTGAAAATAATCCTACAGTTCACGAATGGGAAATAAGAGTAACATTAAAGAACTTAGATAGTGATCAAGAATTAAATACAGGGAAAAGATTTAATGGAAAAGTAATAATTCAAAGAGAAGAAAAGACAATATCAACAGAATGTAAAGGAGAAAACTTAAGCACTTGCCTAGCTTATAATTATCGTTTAGATAATAATATCAATTATCATAATGGATCTTTTAGATTGCCATATATTAATATTGATACTGAAAGTTCATATATACCACCGAGTTACTACTATATATTAACAGATCAATATAAAGATGATTATGATTCATTATATGCAATAAATTATAATTCATTAGAAAAGAGAAATTTGATAAAACAAAAATGTTATGTATCAGATACTCCTCCTGAAAATTATTGTTATGGCAATAATGGATATTTCTATTTAGCAACTGATGAGTCAATACATTATAATACTTTTAATGCTGCATTAAAAGCGGCTATTGAAAAAGGAATGGTTGCGGTTAACGGAACTGCATCTTTGGATGCTAATGATAATTCCTATCGATACAGTGGGGGAAATTATAGTTTAGATCTTAATAAAATAATAAATAATGAGTTTATATATTATAGCCGTGATGAATATGTTTATTGGTATAAAGATGATCCGCTTAGTAGTGTTATAGAAAAATTTTTTAAGATTAGAAATAAATATTATTTTTATGAGGACGAATTATCTTTTGAAGAATATAATTTTTTTTCAACATATGTAAGCACTATATACTCGGATGACATTTCATTATTTTATTCTAAAAATGATGCTATAGATGATGCTATATTAAATAGTAAATCTAATGATGAGGAATTTAATAATTTGTTTAATAATGCTGTAATTAAGGTAAAATACTTTTATTATAAAGATAGTCCTAATAAAGAAAATATCGAAAAATATTTAGAAATATCTAATAGAAGCTATGCTTTAGACGAAGATATATCTTCTGAAGATACCGAATTTTTAAATAATTTTGAACAACAGTGGCAAGATATGGATATATATTCTTATATTACTGATTTAGAAAATACTATTAATGAAGGGTTTTATAATCAAATCATAAGTGATAATTTTGATGTTTCCGAGCAATATTGTAGTAATTCATATGGTACAGAGTGTTATGAGATATATTGGTATAAGGATGATGTTAATGCAGATATTATAACAAAATATGCCGATTTACAACATAGATATTATGATTTAAGTGAAGAATTATCAACAGAAGATGAAGAGTTTATTTATGATTTTGAAGCTAGAACAGATTTAACATATTTTTGGAACAAAAAATTGGCTATACAAGATGCTATGTCTAAAGACTTTATAAACACGGAATACGTAAAAAAATTAAATAATTATGTATGTGTTGGTAATGATTGCAGCTTAGATAAATTGTATCGTATAATAGGAATATTTAAAAATGAAGTGGGAGAATATGAAGTAAAATTAATAAAAGCAATAAGTGCAAACACAACGCACTTAGGAAGCGAAAATGCATATAATCTTGATTATGATGGATATTTATGGAATACTACTAATGGTATAACAAGTAGTTATAGTGACAAAGAAAATACAAATATGTGGCAACAAAGCAATTTAAATATTTTTAACTTAAATGATTATTATTATAATACTTATTTAACAACTTCTATACCAGATTTAAAAAATATGATAGTCGATCATAAGTGGATAGTTGGGGGACTAAGTAGTGAATATATTGAAGAAGATAGTATTAACATAAAAGAAATTTATGAAAATGAATTAGGAAAAAATAGAGTAAAAATTGGAGACCATGCATGTAATTCGGTGCTAGCTGATAAAACAGATTGTACAGAGGGTGATCTAGTATATAATAATAAAATAGGTTTAATGTACGTGTCTGATTATATGTATGGGGCTGATAATAAATACTGGGATTACCCAAATTTTATTCTTAGTTATGATATTTATCAATATGGTGATTATAGAGATACAGTAGGTGAAGATTGGTTATTAGGTGACTATGAATGGACAATTACACGAGATTCAAGTTATAAAGCTCAAGCTATGAGTATATATCCTAATGGATATTTTAATTATGATGGAGTGGATGATTCGGCTAATGCATCTGGAGTTCGGCCGACATTCTACATTTCTTCTAGGGTAATATTATCTTCGGGAGATGGAACAAGGGCTAATCCATATAAATTAGTTTTAAATTAACTTTACATTTTTTCAAAGTTATATATATATATAGTGAATTGGGACTAAATTAGGAATACATCAATCTCTACATTTGCACGAGTAGATAAATTTGAGGGTATATTTTTATAGTGCTAAATAAATCCTACAAGTAACCATAAATGGGAAAGTTAATTTAGATTGGTTTATTGATAATGGAATATTAACAATAGAACATTTAAATTTAATATTTTAAAGTCAAGAATGCTTTGACTTTTTTTCTATGGAAAACTAATGACTTTTTTTAAGAAATTTGGTACACTTAATATGTGATAGAATATGGAAAAAAATAATGGATTTACGTTAGTTGAATTATTGGTAACAATTGCTTTAATAGCTACTTTAAGTGTTGTGGTTGGCTTGAGTGTTAATAATTTATTGGCAAGTCAAGACCATAAGGATTATGATGCATTTAAAAAAGATGTGGAAGATGCTGCTTGTGTTTTTGTTCAAAGTGATAGTAGAACAAGTGAAACTTGTCCGGCGGGAGGAAGTAGTTGTCATATTATGTTTAGTGATTTAATTAAGTATGGCTTAATTAGAAAGACTATGCAAAATCCGATGACTGATGAAGCAGTAATAGATGATACCGAAAGTTATATCGATGTTACCTATGTTAATGGTGAAAAGTTTTGTAAATTAGTTGATAAAAAATGTGATGATGAATATTGCAAAGAGTAGAGGATATAATGAAAGAACGAATATTAGATGTTTTAAACAACGAAACGAAAGCTTTAGATATAATTACAATTAATGATATGTTGGGATTAAAAACAGTAGAAGAATTACAAGATTTAGAACGAAATATAAAAGAATTAGTAACAGATGGGTTATTACATGAAACTAGAAAAAGTACTTATGTTCTTATTAAAAATTGTCAAACATTAAAAACAGGTATTATAAGTGTTAATAAAAATGGTAATGCTTTTTTATTAGTTGAAGGTCCCGATATATATATTCCAAAAGAAAATTTAAATGGGGCTATTAATGGGGATATGGTAGAAATTGATACTTATAGATATCCTAATAGTATAGAAGGAAAAGTATTAAAAATATTAAAAAGAAATTTAACTAATATAGTTGGCGAAATAATTGATAACAATGGTAAATTAGATTTTAAAGCGGATGATGAAAAATTAAATATTAAATTAAAAATAGACTATGATAGTTTAAAACAATGTGTAGAAGGACATAAAGTATTATTAAAAATAATAAAAGAAATAGAACCTAATTTTTATCTAGCTAAAGTAGATAAGATAATAGGACATAAAAATGATCCGGGTGTAGATATTATATCTATTGCTTTAAGACACAATATAAGGATAGATTTTAGTGAAGATACAATTAAGGAATTAGAATATATTCCTAATGTGGTATCGAATGAAGAATTAAATGATCGTAAGGATTTAACTAATGAAGTAATATTTACAATTGATGGTGATGATACTAAAGATATAGATGATGCTATAAGTATAAAATATGAAAATGATAATTATCTATTAGGGGTACATATTGCTGATGTCAGTAATTATGTTAAAGTAGGTTCATCTTTATATGAAGATGCATATTTTAGAGGCACTTCAGCTTATTTAGCGGATACGGTTATCCCTATGTTGCCCCATCAATTATCTAATGGAATATGTAGTTTAAATGAAGGAGAAATTCGTTTAACTATAAGTTGTGTTATGAAAATAAATGCTTTGGGAAAAGTAATAGATTATGATATTTTTCCTTCCTATATAAAATCAAGAAAAAAAATGACTTATAAAAATGTTAATTTGATTTTAGAAGAAAATAAAATACCGGAAGGGTATGAAGCTTTTGTCGCTGATTTAAAACTTATGGCTAACCTAGCGGATATTTTAAGAAAAGAAAAGATTAGTAGAGGTTATATTGATTTTGAAATAGATGAGGCTAAAGTAATTCAAGATAGTGCGGGAAAAGCTATTGATATTGTTAAAAGAAGTCGAGGTACTGGAGAAAAATTGATTGAAGATTTTATGATTGCGGCTAATGAAACGGTGGCAAGTCATATAAGTAATATGGATTTACCATTTATCTATCGGATACACGATATTCCTAGTAGTGAAAAAATAACTGATTTTGTTAATTTAGTTAAACAAATGGGTTATAGTCTAAATACTAATTTAAATAAAATAACCCCAATAACAATGCAAAATGTATTAAAAGAATTAAAAGATAAGAAGGAATTTCCAATCCTTTCTAGTATGCTTTTAAGGAGTATGAAAAAAGCTAAGTATAGTACTAACAATATCCATCATTTTGGCCTAGCTAGTATGTGTTATACCCATTTTACTTCTCCTATTAGAAGGTTTCCAGACTTAACTGTTCATCGATTACTACGAACTTATTGTTTTTTACATAAAATGGATATGGAAACAATAAATTTTAATAGTAAGTATTTAATTGATGTTGCCGAAAACTCCAGTGAAACAGAAGTAAATGCGGTTGAAGCGGAACGCGATGTTATGGATATGAAGATGGCGGAATATATGATGGACCATATTGGGGAAGAGTATACCGGCATTATTAGTGGCGTAGTAAATTTTGGTTTCTTTGTAGAGTTAGCTAATTTAGTAGAAGGTTTAGTTCATATAAGTTCTTTAGATGGTTACTTTACTTATGTTCCAGAAATGTTAGCTTTAGTAAATACGGATAATAAAAAAATATATCGTTTAGGAGATAGAGTAAAAATAAAAGTAGTTGATGCTTCTAAAGAAAATGGAACGATAGATTTTGAATTAATTAAGGAAGAAAAAAATGGAAATCAAGAATAAGAAAGCATATTTTAATTATTTTATTATAAAAGAAATAGAAGCCGGAATTGCCCTAAAAGGATGTGAAGTAAAATCTATTCGTAAAGGTAGTTGTAATATTAAAGATAGTTATATTAGAATTAAAAATAATGAAGTATTTTTAATAAATACATATATTGAAAAATATACTGGAAGTCCTTTTAATTATGAGGCAACTAGAGAAAGAAAATTACTTTTACATAAAAAAGAAATAAAAAAATTGAAAGAACAAGTAAAACAAGAATGGTATACATTAATTCCTTTAAAAATATATTTTAAAAATAATATAGTTAAAGTATTAATTGGTATATGTAAAGGGAAAAAATTATATGATAAAAGAGAAAGTATAAAAAAAAGAGATTTAGAAAGATTAAAGGAGTAATAAATGGCAAGATTAAAAATTAAGGCAAAAAAGCGGAAAAAAGCGAATCTATTAATAATATTAATACTTTTAGGATTGTTTGGTTACTTAACTTATTACTTAATAAATAATAATAGTAGTTTAAAAAAATATTTAAAATTAGAAACAAGTGATAGTAATAACGTAATGAAAGAAGAAAAAGCAAAATTAAAAATTGTTGATGTTGATTCTAAGAGTCGTCCAATAGCGGTAATGATTAATAATATAAATGTGGCACGTCCTTATCAAAGCGGATTACAAAAGGCATATCTAACTTACGAAATAATTGCTGAAGGAGGAATTAGTCGAATTTTAGCTTTATTTAAGGATCAAGAAATAGAGAAAATTGGAACCGTTCGTAGCTCTCGCCATTATTATTTAGATTATGTTTTAGAAAATGATGCTATATATGTTCATTGGGGTTTCTCGCCACAGGCTGAAAGCGATATAAAAACTTATAAAATAAATAATATTAATGGTTTAAAATATAGTAATAAATATTTTTGGAAAGATACTTCTTTAAAAGTAGCGAGTGAACATACAGCGTATACGAGTACAAGTTTAATTGCTAAAGCAATCAGTGATTTAAATTACCGTACAGATACAGATAAGGATTTGTTATTAAATTATTCAGTTGATGAAATTACTTTAAATGAAAAAACTGATGCATTAATAGCGACTAATGTTGATATAACTTATTCTAATTCTAATAAAATAAATTATGAATATAATAGCGATGATAAATATTATTATCGTTCGGTAAATGGGGTAAAACATACGGATTATGTTACAGGGGAACAATATCACTATAAAAATATTATTGTATATCAAATAGAAAATGTAACTATTGCTAATGATGATAAAGGAAGACAAGATTTAAAAAACATTGGTACGGGAACGGGTTATTATATAACTAATGGATATGCCATACCAATTAAGTGGGAAAAAAATTCTCGAAATAGTCAAACAAAATATAGGGATATGGAAAATAAAGAAATTGTTTTAAATGACGGCAATACTTTTATTCAAATTCAACCCAAAGGACAAAGTTTGAATATTAGTTAAAAAGAAAAATAAAATTAAATGGAGGAATAAAAATGGAAGGAATACTTAATTTCTTAGAACAAAATTATTTATGGTTTTTATTAGTAGCAGGAGTCTTAATTTTAGGATTAATAGGTTATTATGTGGACTTTAAAAAAGATGCTGATGATAGTCCATTTAAAAAGAAGAAAAAGACAAAAGTAGAAATGGCTCCAGATAATATGGATAGTATTGCGGCAGAAACTAATACTAATATGAGTTTAAACGAAATGATAAATAATAGTGTGAAAAATAGTAATGGTGAAAATAATAATTTAAATTCTTAAACTTACAAATATTTTGTAAGTTTTTAAATGGATATTTTTTTCACTAAAAATGTCAAAAAATACTTGCCAAAACATATATAATAATGGTAAAATATTTTTCGTATGACTGGCATTGATGTGCGAGGTTACTGATACACTAGGATAAGTTGTTAACTATATTTCTAGATTTTGGAGAACTCGGACGGAGCAAGTCTATACTAGATATAGGCGAAAGGAGGACATAAAATATGTCGAATAATAAGGTAAGAATCAATTTAAAAGCTTATGATCATCGGTTACTTGATGTGGCTGCTGGTAAAATTGTGGAAACCGTAAAAAGAACGGGTGGCGAAATATCTGGACCTGTACCTCTTCCTACTGAAATTGAAAAAATTACAGTATTAAGAGCTGTACATAAAGATAAAGATGCTCGCGAACAATTTGAAAGAAGAACTCATAAGAGATTAATTGATATTAAGAATCCTAGTAAGGAAACTATCGATGCTCTAAATCACTTAGATTTACCTAGTGGTGTTGACGTCAAAATTAAATTATAGAAAAGGAAGGAAATAAAAAATGAAAGGAATCTTAGGACGCAAAAGTGGAATGACTCAAGTATTCACAAAAGATGGAAAACTAATTCCTGTTACAGTTATTGAAGTTGAACCTAATGTTGTAATGCAAGTTAAAACTAAAGAAACTGATGGATATGAAGCCATTCAATTAGGCGTATTTGAAAAGAAAGAAAAAAGAGCGACTAAGTCTGAAGTTGCTCGGGCTAAAAAGGCTAATACAACTCCTAAGCGCTTCTTAAAAGAAATTAGAGGAGAACAAACCACTTATAATGTTGGTGATAAATTAGGAGCAGACATATTTAATGTTGGGGAAATTGTTGATGTAACTGGTACTAGCAAAGGTAAAGGATTTGAAGGTACAATTAAACGTCATAATCAACATCGTGGACCAATGACTCACGGCTCTCATTATCATCGGGCTGTTGGTTCATTAGGTACAATGTTACCAAAAAGAGTATTAAAAGGTAAAAATTTACCTGGCCATATGGGAACTGATACTGTTACTATTCAAAATTTGGAAATAATTGAAGTTAATCCAAATGAAAATTATATTTTAGTAAGCGGTAATGTTCCAGGGGCTAAAAATTCTTTGGTTTTAATTAAAAGTGCGGTAAAAAATAGTCGCAAAGAAAATGCTAAAGAAATAATTAGTTATGAACAAGAAACAGTTGTTGATGAAGTTGTTGAAGAGACAAACACTGAAGCAGAAGAAGTTGTTGCAACTGAAACTGAAAAGGTTGAAGGAGAAGAAGCGACAGAAAATAAAGAAGAAAGTTCTAGTGCTGAAGAAAGCAGTACAGAAGTAAACGAATAGAGAAAGGACGGTTAAGTATGACAAAAGTAAGTGTTAAAAACCTTAAAGGTGAAAAAGTCAAAGATTTAACTTTAAAAGATACAGTTTGGAATGTTGAAGTTAATGACGACTGTCTAAAGAAAATGATTCGTTTACAACTTGATGCTACACGTCAAGGAACCCGAAAGACTAAAAATAGAAGCGAAGTTTCTGGTGGCGGTAAAAAGCCTTGGGCTCAAAAAGATACAGGACGTGCTCGTCAAGGTAGTATTCGCGCTACGCAATGGCGTGGTGGTGGTATTCCTTTAGGCGTTGGTCCCAGAGATTACACCTTTAAAATTAATAAAAAAGAAAGAGTTATCGCTTTAAAAACTGCGTTAACTTATAAGAATAAAGAAAAAGCTTTAATAGTAATTGATGAACTTAATTTAAGTACTTTAAAAACTAAAGAAGCACAAAAGTTATTAGAAGCTTTAAAGATAACTGGCGAAAAAACATTATTTGTTACCAGTGGTGAAAGTGAAAACTTATATATGGCAACTAGAAATTTAAGTAATGTAGCCGTTATTATGGCTGATGAAGTAAACTGCTATGATGTTGTTAATGCTGATGTATTAGTAGTTGATGAACAAGCAGTTAAAAATATTGAGGAGGCATTAAAATAATGAAACATTATTCAGATATTATTATTGCTCCTGTTATAACTGAAAAGTCTATGGCAGCTAGAAATGCCAATGTATATACTTTTAAAGTAATAAAAAGTGCAACTAAAGAAGACATTAAAAAAGCAGTTGAACAAGCATTTAAAGTTAGTGTTGTAAGTGTTAATACTTTAAATACTAAATCAAAGAAAAGAAGAGTTGGAAAATACTCAGGAAGAACAAAGACTTATAAAAAAGCAATGGTTACATTAGCACCTGGTTCTTCTATTGAAATTTAGGAGGTTAATTTATGGCAATAAAACATTATAAACCAACGACTAATGGTCGTAGAGGAATGAGTACTTTAACTAATGAAGAATTAACTAATTCTAAGCCAACGAAGTCATTGTTAAAAAGGCAAAGTAAAACAGGTGGTCGAAATAACCAAGGAAAAATGACGGTACGCCATATTGGTGGCGGAGCTCGAAAGAAATATCGTCTAATCGATTATAAAAGAGATAAAGTAGGTATTACAGGTCGAGTTGCAACTATTGAATATGATCCAAATAGAACTGCTAATATTGCGTTAATTAATTATCGCGATGGTGAAAAAAGATATATTATTGCTCCACACGGATTAGAAGTGGGAATGATAATTGAAAATGGTGAAGGATCAGATATTAAAGTTGGTAATTCTTTACCTTTAGCTAATATTCCTGTAGGTACTGTAGTTCATTGTATTGAATTACAACCTGGTAAAGGAGCTGAATTATGTCGTAGTGCTGGTTCATCTGCTCAAATATTGGGACGTGAAGGAAAATATGTATTATTAAGACTTCAGTCTGGTGAAACAAGAAAAATTTTAGGAACTTGTATGGCTACGATTGGGGTAGTTGGCAATGAAGATATTAAATTAGTCAATTTAGGAAAAGCGGGACGTAAAAGACATATGGGTATTCGCCCTACTAACCGTGGTTCTGTAATGAACCCTAATGATCACCCTCATGGTGGTGGTGAAGGACGTGCTCCTGTTGGACGTAAGAGCCCAATGACTCCTTGGGGTAAACCAGCCCTTGGTCAAAAAACTCGTAAAACTAAAAAAGCTTCTGAAAAACTTATTATAAGTAGGAAGGCTAAATAGGAGGATATATGGCAAGAAGTTTAAAAAAAGGACCTTATGTTGCTGAGTCCTTGATGAAAAAAGTCAAAGAAATGAATGAAAGTGGCAAGAAATCTGTAATAAAAACATGGTCAAGAAGATCAACGATTTTCCCTGACTTTGTTGGGCACACTTTTGCAGTTCATAACGGGAAAGAATTTATTCCTGTATATGTAACTGAAGAAATGGTAGGTCATAAATTAGGTGAATTTAGTCAAACACGTAAATTTGGTGGCCACGCTGGAAATAAATAGGAGGAAAAATGGAAGCATATGCAATACATAAAAATGCTTTAATTAAACCTAGATTAGCTCGTATGACTATGGATTTAATTAGAGGCAAAGATGTTGAAACAGCTCGGGGTATATTAGAAAATACTAATACTAAAGCTAGTCGTTTAATTTTAAAAGTTTTAAATTCCGCTGTAAGTAATGCTGTAAATAATTTTGGAGCTACTGAAGCCGATTTAAGAATTAAAGAATGCTTTATTAATCCTGGACCTATTTATAAGAGAATAAAATTTGCATCTCGTGGTCATGTTGATCGTCACGATAAAAGAAGTAGTCATATTACAGTATGCGTAACTGATGAAGGAGGTAATAAATAGATGGGACAAAAAGTTAATCCAATAGGATATCGTCTTGGAGTTAATAAAGAATGGCAATCTAATTGGTATGCCGATGATGATTATGCTGAAAAATTAATAAAAGATGTAAAAATAAGAGATTTTTTAGAAAAAACTTTAAAAGATGCGGCTATTGCCTCAATTATCATTGAACGTAAAGGAAAAAGATTAGAAGTATCTATTCATACTGCTAAACCAGGAGTAATAATTGGCCACGGTGGTGAAGATATTGAAAAGTTACGTAAAAAAATTGCTAAATTAATTAATGAAGATGTTTATATTAATATTATTGAAGAAAAGAATCCTGATTTAAATGCCCAAATTGTTGCCAAAAATATTGCTAGTCAAATTGAAGCTCGGGCTCCATTCCGTTCTGTTCAAAAAAGAGCAATTAGAAATACAATGAAGGCTGGCGCTAAAGGATGTAAGACATCTGTTTCCGGTCGTTTAGGCGGTGCTGAAATGGCTCGTACTGAAGGTTATACAGAAGGAACTGTGCCTCTACATACTATTAGAGCCGATGTTGTTTATGCTACGGCTGAAGCTAATACTACTTATGGTAAGATTGGAGTTAAAGTATGGATTTATAAAAATGAAATTTTA
>CANPXQ010000002.1 GCA_947586295.1 uncultured Bacilli bacterium | reverse complement strand
CCTCAGTCTTATTATCACATTATCGGTTCCTGAAATTTTGATGGCAAATTGGAATAACTGTCACACTTCTATTATAAGTGCACAGTTTATATTGAATACTCGAATTTTCCGAGTTTCCTATCAAATCTGGTGCTGGAAGTGGGACTCGAACCTACGACCTACGCGTTACGAGGGCGTTGCTCTACCAACTGAGCTATTCCAGCAGTAAATATATTATACAATAATTTAATTATTTATACAACTTTACAAATAACTTTTTTTTATTTAAAATAACCTTGAGGTTAAATTTAAAATGTTTAAATATTCATTAGATAATAAAAGATATCATACTTTAAATTATTTTTATAAAAATAAATTTGATAAAAAAGTTTTTAAAGTTCCTTTGGATTTAGGTTTGAGTTGTCCTAACAAAATTACTGGTGGTTGTATTTTTTGTTCTAACTATAGTAAAAGTAATATTACAATAAATACTTCTAATATTTCTAAACAATTTGAATATGCCAAAAATATTCTAGAAAAAAAGTGGCCAAATAGTTTATATATTGCATATTTCCAAGCCGGGACAAGTACCTATGGACCCTTAGATTATTTCAAAAAACAAGTGGAAACTGTTTTAAAAATACCAAATGTCGTCGGCATAAGTATCGCTACTCGCCCCGATACCATAAATGATGAATACTTAAATTATTTTAAAGAACTAAATAAACGAACATTTTTAACAATAGAATTAGGACTTCAAAGCAGCAACGAAAAAACATTAAAATATATAAATAGAGGTCACGATGTAAATTGTTTTACAAATACAGTTAAAGCTTTGCAAAAAGAAAAGATTTTTACCGTAGCTCATATTATAAATGGCCTACCCTATGAAACTAAAAAAGATATGCTAAATACCGTAAAATATCTCAATAATTTAAAAATAGATGGCATTAAAATTCACGCTTTATTTATTTGCCAAGATACTGAACTAGCCAAAAGATATAAAGATGAAAATTTTGCTCTTTTAACAGAAAAAGAATTTGTTGATATTGTATGTGAAGAACTTACCTATTTAGATGAAAAAATAGTTATTGAAAGAATTACTGGAGACCCAATAATTGAAGAATTAGTTGCCCCTGATTGGCTCAAGAAAAAATTTGTTATTTTAAATGATATTGATAAAGAAATGGTAAAAAGGAACATTTATCAAGGCCAAAAAAGTCATTAATTTATCTTAAGCATAAATTTAATAAACAATATCCATAATAATAAAAGGTGATTTTAATGAATTATCAAACTTCTATTTCTTTTGGCTTAGTTAATATTCCTGTTATCCTTAATTCAGCAATAAAAGATAACAATGTTACATTTAATTTATTACACAAAAAATGTGATACCCGATTAGAGTTTATAAGATATTGTCCTCAATGTAAAATAAAAGTTAAAAATTCGGAAATAGTAAAAGGATACGAATATAAAGATAATAATTATGTTACTTTTTCAACTGAAGAATTTACTAAATTAAAAGATACCAATGAAAAAACCATTGAAATTATATCTTTTGTTAATATAAATGAAATAGACCCAGTCTACTATGATAAAAGTTATATTTTAACACCTAACAAAAGTCCTAAAGCTTTTGAATTGTTAAAAGAAGCTTTAAGAAAAAGTCAAAAAGTTGCGATAGCCAAAACATATATTTTTAATCGCCAATATTATGTAGCTATTCGTTTTGGATATCAAAATATTATAATGAATACTCTTTACTATGAAGAAGAAATAAAAATTCAAGAAGAAAAAATAGCTAAAAACTATACTGATAATGAATTAAAAATGGCAATAAAATTAATTGATAATTTAACAGATAAATTTAAACCCCAAAAGTATAAAGATGAATACCAAAATCGCATAAAAGATGCAATAAAGAAAAAAATTAAAGGGAAAAAGATAAAACCAGTTAAAGAAAGAAAGAAAAAAACTATTGATGATTTATATAAAGCTTTAGAAGCATCATTAAAGGAATCTTTATGAAAAAAAAGGAATTTCTACTACTTAAACCAATGTTATTAGAAGAAATATCCCAACCCTTTAATGATAAAAATTATCTATATGAAGTAAAATTTGACGGTTTTCGTTCTTTAATATTTATTAACAAAAAAGAAATTATAATTAAAAGTCGCAACGGAATTATTTTAAATGAAATATTTCCCGAATTAGAAAAAATAAAAGAAATTATTACTATTCCTTGTATATTAGATGGGGAAATAGTTTATTTAGATAATGGCTTACCTAATATAAGACCTATTCAGGAGAGAATGCATACCAAAGATAAAATTAAATCCCAATTTTTACAAGAAAATTATCCGGTCATCTTTTTTTGTTTTGATATTTTAGATAATGGAAATAGTCTATTAAATATTCCTTTAATAGAAAGAAAAAAAATTCTCGAAGATTTTAAAGAAAATATGGTATTTCAAAAAGTTAAATTTTTTAAAGAAAAAGGAAAAGAGTTATTTCAAGTTATTAAAAACAATAATATGGAAGGAATTGTTGCCAAAAAAATTGATAGTTTGTATTACCCAGGCAAAAGAGTAAACTTTTGGTTAAAAATTAAAAATTTTCAAAGTGATTATTTTTTTATTGGAGCTTACACCAAAAATAAAAATAATACTATAAGTTTATATTTAGGAGAAAAAAATCCTTTAGGTTTAATTTATGTTGGTAAAATATCTATTAGTAATAAAAATAATATTTATTATACTGTTTTAAAAAAGAAAACAATTAAAAAATCTCCTTTTATTAACTATAGTGATAATAATGCTCACTATATTAATCCTAAATTAGAGATTTTTATCTATTATACGGAAAAAACTAAAAATAATATGTTAAGACATCCTAAGATCTAGTTAAATCTGGTTCGGTATATTCTTTTTTTAAATCTTGTAATTGTTCCAAAGTACAAGAATTTAATTGACCGATAATATCATCCATATGAATATTTTGTAAACCATTAGGATACATTAAAGTTATTAATTCTTGAATTAAATTTTTTCTTATATTTTCTTCTGATGGTTCCTCCTCAATAACTAAAGAATCTAAATCCAAATGATCTATAGAAAGTTGTTTGGCCTCAATAGGCATTACTTCATCTATTGGATCAGTAGATGCATCACCTAAATAATCTATATCCAAAACTTCTTCTTCATCCATAATATTAGGTTGTAAAGTATCAACAGTTTTTTTAGTTGATTCTTTTTGCGTTTCTATTTCTTCTTGTTTTTCTTGACCAGCTCTGCGACTTAAAAAATCAAAACAACCAATTAGAATTTCTTTATTACTACTTTCTAAATAATTCAAATGGGCATTTAATAAATAGAAATCTTTATCTAATTTATATTCTCCTTTAGCCGATTTCAATAATAAATCTAAATTTTTAGATAAGTAATTAATAATCTTTTTTTCTTCTTCATTTTTAGATTTTAGTTGCATTAACTCAAGTAATAATTCATAACAACCAATTTGGACTTCTATATCTACTTTTCCATCTTTTAAACTATCATCTATTGCCACTGTAACCTCCTATATTAATCATTAATAGTATATCATATTTTTACAAACTATAAAACTTTTTTACTTCTTTTATTTGTAATTTGCGATATTCTCCTGATCTTAGATTAGCGATAGTTAAAAAACCATAGCCTACTCGCGATAATTTAAGAACCGGCAAATTCATTTTTTCAAAAACTTTTTTAATTATATGATTCCGTCCTTCTACTATAGATACTTCTACTAAGGTTGTCTTTTTTTCTAAATTTCGAACTTTTACTTTAAAATTTTTAATTATGACTTTACGATTATCAATAACTATCCCCTTTTTTAAAGTATTTATATCTTCTTTAGTAATACAACCCTCTAGTTTCGCAACATATGTTTTGATAATTTCATTAGAAGGATGCATTAAATGATTGGCAAAATTACCATCATTGGTTAAAATTAGTAAACCCGTTGTATTATAATCTAAGCGTCCAACGGGATAAATACGAGCATCCGTTTTTATCAAATCCACAACAGTTTTTCGATTTTCTTTATCACTTACACTACTAATTACTCCTCTAGGTTTATTAAGCAAATAATATTCATAGTTAATATCTTTATTTATAATATTGTCATCGACGCTTATAATATCATTTAAACTTACTTTAGTTCCTAATTTTCTTACAACTTTACCATTTACTTTAACTAACCCTTGCCTAATTAATTCTTCTGCTTTTCTTCTTGAAGTATAACCATAATTAGCGATAACTTTTTGTAATCGTTCCATTTTTTCACCTAATTAAAGTTTATCATATCTTAGCCTTTTTTTTAAGAAAAAACTATTAATTTAAAATAAAAGCATCGTTAATATGAAAGCCGCTATAATACCAATTAAATCAGCAAATAAACCAACCTTTAACGAATAACGAATTTTTTTTATACCAATAGAACTAAAATATAAAGCCAAAACATAAATAGTAGTATCGGTACATCCCTGTAATATTGAAGCTAATCTTCCTAAAAAAGAATCAGGACCATATTGTCTAAAAATTTCATTCATTATAGCTAAAGAAGCAGTACCAGAAACAGGTCGTAATAATGCCATGGGCATTATTTCTATTGGTATATTTAAACTATTTAAAATACCTCGAAATATATTTAGAAAAAAATAAATAAAATTACTATCTAAAAAAATATTTATAGCGAATACCATTGCCATTATTGCTGGAAAAATACTTAAAGTAATTTTTAATCCTTCTTTAGCTCCCTCTAAAAAAGAATCGTAAACATTTATTTTTTTCTTAAAACCATAAAAAACAACAACTATAACAAATACCGGTATAACTATTTTTGATAGCCAATTCATCTTTTTCTTCTCCTAATTATATAATCTAATAATAATCCGGCAAAACTAGAGCAAAAAGTAGCAATTATACCTGGAATTATTATTTCACTTGGATTAGCACTATTATGGGCAATTCTTAATGCTAAAACTGTTGTTGGTACTAAAGTAACTCCTGCTGTATTTAAAACCAAAAATGTGATCATTGCCTCACTTGCCGTATCTTTTTTAGAATTAATATCTTGCAATTCTTTCATTGCTTTTAAACCAAAAGGAGTAGCCGCACTACCTAAGCCCATCATATTAGCAGCAATATTGGAGGCAATATAACCTAACGCTGGATTATCTTTGGGAATGCTAGGAAAAAGACGAGATAATAACGGCTCTACAAACTTGGCAAATTTTTTTAATAAACCAGAATCTTCCGCTATTTTCATTATTCCTGTCCATAGTACTATTACAGGAAAAATAGAAATAATAATATCTAAACCTTTTTTACCATTAGTTAAAATACTATTATTAATAGTATCAAAATTACCTGTTAATAAAGCAAAAAAAAGACCAATTAAAATTAAAAATATCCAAATGTAATTTACCATTTTTTAAACCACCCAATTAATTTTTGCCAAAAGCTTAGTTTTTCATTATTATTTTTTTCTTTAATATAAATGTTTAGTTCTTTAATTAAATTATTTTTTAAATAAATTTGTGCTTTACCAATTACTTCATCATTAACTATTTTTTTCTTTTCAGTTAAAACATAATTTATTTTTAAATCTTTTTTTTCTTTTTCCTTAATTGGTATAAAAACATCCTCTTTAATATATAAGATATAATCTTTATAGAGTTTATCTTTTTGAATTTTAAAGTTATCTTTATTTAATACTTGATAGGCCTTATATTTTGTAAAAATATCATTATATAATGTAATATGATCAGCGAAATCATTGCTATCATTTAAAGTTACAATAACTAAATTAATATTATCTTTACTAGCAGTTGTTACCAGTGTTCTTCGAGCTTTTTCCGTAAATCCTGTTTTTCCACCCGTAATATAATCATATTGATGAATTAGTTTATTTTTACTTTTCCACGTATAAGTTTTTTTATTTGTTTTAACACTTATACTTTTAGTCCCAAAAATTTCGCGAAATGTCGTATTTTGATAAGCATACCTAGTCAGAATGGCCATATCATATGCTGTTGATATATTTCCTTTACCATTTTCTTCTTCTAACCCATGGGCATTATAAAAAAAAGTATCTTTCATTCCAATATTTTTAGCCGTTACATTCATTAAATAAGCAAAATTTTCCATATTACCCGCAACATTTTTCGCAATTACCATTGCGGCATCATTACCACTTCGAAGCATTAAACCATAAAGTAAATCTTTAAGCGTCAATTCTTCGCCAACTTCAATATATATGGCTGACCCAAAGGCTTTATAAATTTCTTCACCTACCGTAATTTTTTGATTAATATCGGCATTTTCAATAGTCACAATTGCTGTCATTATCTTAGTTATTGAAGCAATTAATCTTTTTTCATAAATATTATTTTCATAATAAATACGATTATTATCTAAATCCATTACTATAGCACTTGTAGCACTAATTGCTCCTACTTGTAATGGAATAAGTAAAATAATTAACCCCCAAACTATTTTTTTCATACTAACCCTCAATTAAGATTATGAAAAAATTAGCCAAGCTATGCTTGACTAATCTAAATTTAAAATATTTTTTTAACTATTTGTATCATAATTATATATACCGTGAATCTTTTCTAAATCACTTTTAGATAATTCTTGAACTTGCCATTTATCATTATCATCTTTTACAGTTTTAAAATCAATTGTATATTCTACCGTATCATTCATTTTTTGCATTTGATCCAATTTATAATCTAAAAACTTTTTAGTATCAATTTCTGCAAATTCATTTAAAAACTCATCTTGATGTTCATTTAAATATTTAGTAGCATTATCTTGAGCTTTGTACAAATCATAAACTGTTATTTTAGCCTTTACCGTTGCTGTAGACCCATCATAACTTTCACTTACAATTTCATATTTTAAATCACTATATTGTTTTTTTAAAATATCGCGGTATTTATCCTCTTGTTCTTTTGTAAAATCTTCTTCATCAATAACCTTTTCTAAATCTCCTAGTACATTACTCGCTAGATTCTTATATTGGTCTAAAAATATTTTAACAGCATCCTTAGCAGTACTTTTAGTTAAACTACACGCCATTAAACTAAAACTACAAATTACTAAACTTAGTCCTATAATTATTTTTTTCATTGTATCCCTTTCCTTACTTTTATATAATTAACTATTTTCAATATTTTTATACCTTATTAGAACTTATTTTTATTATTTTATATATTTTTTCTTCGTTATTATTAATTTTTTCTTTTAATTTAGCATTCATATTTTTATATATTTTATTAATATCTTTCTCTAATACATTAAACCATTCTAAATATAAAAATTGTAATTTCCGAAAATTTTTTTCATTATAAAGTTTATCTATTTCTTCCTTAATACCTTTTTTTATTATTTCTTCCCTTCGTAAATTATTATTTAGAGGATAGGTTTTTATAATTTCATAATTTATAGAAATATTTTTTATTGAATATACTACTTCTAAAAGATTAATTTCATCAATAATTCTTAAAGGACTATAATTAATACAAAAACCCTCTTTATCAAATTGAAATGCTATAGCGTTATTTTTATCAGCTAGAATAGTGGCATATTCGATAATACCTTCTTGCGTTATCGTTTTATTATAAATCATATTTAAAAAAGAATTATCTACTTTTACTTTATTTAAAACAAAATCTTTTATTATTTTATTATTTACTTGAAAGAGAGGGATTTTTTTAATATTCATAAATTTATCCGTTTCTAATACTTCATAAAAATTATAATTTCTTTCTAAAAAATCTAATGTTATGTCGTAATAAAAATTCATTTATCTTTTTCCTTTCTATACTATCAATAATAAGAAATACACCTATAAACAACGTATACATATAAGGACTACTGATAATAAAATAAACAAATTCTTTAAAATTATACCCAATTGTAAATAAATTTAAATATAATATTAATAAAAATAATCCCCAACTAGTAAAAATAATTCCTAAAATTATTTTTATTATAACTACCACCCTATAATAATATTATGTATTATTTTAAATTATTTATTAAAAATTATATTTTTATGATAAACTAATAATTAGAAAGAAGATGATTTTTTTATGAAAAAAGAAATATTTTTAGAAGGAATGCATTGTAAACACTGTGCTCAAAAAGTTAAAGAAACCTTAGAAAATATTGCAGGTATTGCAAAAGTTAAAGTTGATTTAAATAAACAAAAAGCAACTATTAAATGTTTAGAAAGCATTGATAATAAAATATTAACAGAACAAATTGTGGCTTTAGGTTATAATGTTATATCAATTGAAGGGTAAATTATATGAAAAAAATAATTTTTTTGTTATTAACACTCTTATTTTTAACTGGATGTGGTTCTAAAAATCCTATTGTAACTATGGAAATAGAAAATTATGGAAATTTAACAATTGAATTATATCCAGCCATTGCTCCTAACACAGTCGCAAATTTCGTTAATTTAATTGAAGAAGGATTTTATGATGGCTTAACTTTTCATCGTTTAGTAAAGGGATTTGTTATTCAAGGAGGGGATCCTTTAGGTAACGGAACTGGAGGCCCAGGATATACCATTGAAGGCGAATTTAAAAGCAATAATTTTAATAATTCTTTGGCTCATAATATGGGAGTTATATCTATGGCCCGCGGTAATTCTTACGATTCGGCTGGCAGCCAATTCTTTATTGTATTAGATAGCAAAGCTCGCACTTCATTAGACGGTAATTATGCTAGTTTTGGAAAGGTAATAGAAGGAATGGATATTATTAAAAAAATGGAAAATCAAGAAGTTGCCGAAGATGGTGAAACATTAATAGAAAAAATAGTTATTACGAAAATGAGCGTCGATACTTTTGGCAAAAAATATACTGTTAAAAAAATTACTCAAGATATTGAATAATTTTTTTTATAAATTAATTTATGCAATTCAAATATTTTTTGGGATATTTCCGTAACTAGAGAAAAATTAGGACTTTCCTTAGTTAAAATGACAACTATGTAGGGATTTTTATCTAAAAATATTCCCATATCGTGATAATATGTACCATAGTATCCATATTTATGTAAAATTAAAGGAGCATTATTAAAATCCAAATAATTAAAATAATTATTAATAAAATAACTTTTTAATTTTTCTTTTTCATTATTAACATCATTAAATAAAAAATTATATAAATGTTTTAAATATATTAATTCATCATCTATAGTTGCTAATCCATAAATATCGTTTCTTCCATTGGTTAATATATTTTGAGCTCCCAATTGTTCTCCATAACTTTTAAGATTCGTAAAACCTATTTTCTCTACTAATTTTTGATGAGCTAAATTATCACTTTTCATTATTGCTAAACTTACTAGGGTTTTTAACTCGTTTGTTAACTCCATATTTTCATATATATATAATGCATCTACAACCTTAATTAAACTTGCTCCATAATAAATCACATTTTCCCTATATTTGTATGTATATGCATTATTCATATTATAATATAATACACTTACTTCATATTGATTTAAAAAACTATTTAATTCTTCTATATAATTATTTATTCTTTCGGTATTTATAACTTCTTTTTCTTCTAATAAAATATTTATTACCATCCCATAATATTTTTTAGGATTATGCATTATTAAAAATATTATTAACAAACAAAACAATACTATACAAATTATAATAAACTTTTTAAAAAACATAATGCTCCCCCAGCATTATATTCTTAATTAATCATTTTTATTTAAATTTGTTAAAAATAGTGTAGCCTGATACAAAGCCTCATTATATAAAGTAATAAATCTATCTATTTCAATATCCAATTCTTCCTTTTTAAAATTAAACGATAAGAAGCGAAATTTTTTAGCATTGATTAAACTATATCCTAACTTTTTAATACCTGTTTTATCAAAACGATAATGTTTTAAAAAAGGATAAACTCTATTAATAGATTTAATAATTCTTTTACTAAATACATCATTCAGATAATATTCATCAAATATAGTTTTTAATTCTTTTTTAAAATCTTTAGATAGTTTTAAATGTTTAGGTATTATTTTTTTCTCTTTCGATAAATCATTTAATAATACGTCAATTTTTGTTTCTAATAAAGAATGAATTTCCATATCATAATTAACTGTTTCATTAATATATGGATGAACATAATTATCTAATATTTGATGAGCTAAATAACCATACATAAAACTTTTTAATTGGGGATTATTTATTTGTTTTTTTAAAAAGTTATTGATATCCATATTCTGTAATTCTTTAGCATAAAAATCATATTTTTTCTTTAACGGATATTCATACAATTTTATAAAATATAATAAATCGTGTCCCTGATTACCTATCAAAAAATATTGCTTATCTATTGTATTATCATTTAATCGGGCATATAAATCATTACCAAATTTAAAATGTGTTAACGTACCTGCCATAAAAACCTCTTATAATATTATATCACTATCAATTATTTTAGTGAATTTTTTTAAATTTTAATATATAATTATATTGGTGATAATTATGAACTTAATTAAATATATTATTTTAGGATTTATTCAAGGTTTAACTGAACCATTACCAATATCTAGTAGTGGTCATATTTTTCTATTTAAAAATATATTTAACACTAATATTTTTAATTCTTTAAATTTTGAAATAATTTCTAACTTTGGATCTTTTATAGCCATATTAATAATCTTTTGGAAAGATATTATAGATTTAATTAAGTCATTTTTTACATATATATTTAATAAAGAAAAAAGAAATAAGAATTTAATTAATTTTAAATATTGCTTGTATGTTATCGTTAGTACTATACCGGTAGGAATAACAGGAATAATTTTTAAGGATAAATTAGAAAATTTATATAATTTAAAAGGTCTAGCTTTTGCTTTTTTAATTACAGCTTTATTCTTATTTGTCGTAAAAAATATTAAAGGGGAAAAAGAAGAAAAAGACATTACCTTAAAAGATGCTATTATTATTGGCTTATTTCAAGCTGTAACTATTGTTCCAGGTATTAGTAGAAGTGGTACTGTTTTAGTAGCTTGCCTTTTATGCAAATTAAAAAAAGAAGTCGCTTTAAAATACACTTTCATTCTTTATTTTCCTGTGAGTGTTGCTTCAATCATCTTAGGGGTTAAAGACTTCTTGGCGACTCCAAATATCAGCGATATGTTTCTTCCTTATACTCTAGGCTTAATTACCGCAGGAATTGTTACCTATCTTTCTTATCGCTGGTTAAGTAATATTGTTAAAAAAGGTAATCTATGGAAATTTTCTATTTATTGCTTAATATTATCTTTATTTATATTTATTTACTTTAGATAACTATTGACCTTTAATTTTAAAGTAAAAAGTTGTTCCTTTTTTAGTACTATCTACACCATATATAAAGTTATGTTTTTCTAATATTTCTTTTACAATTGCTAGTCCTAACCCAGTTGATACGACATTTCGCCGATGCAATTTATCACTTTTGTAATATTTATCCCAAATAAAGGGAAGTTCTTCTTTTTTTATGCCTTTACCAGTATCAATTACTTTAAGCCAATAATCCTTTTTATCTTTTTCTACTTTTATTGTAACTAACTTATCGGATCCCGTATAATTTATGGCATTATTAACTAAGTTATATATTACTTGGTTTATTTTATCTTTATCGGCTTTTACTAATATTTCTTCGGGAATATCTAAAATAATATTATATTGTTCGGTTTCTTTAATAATATCGTATTTCTTTACAATATTTTTAATTTCTAAAGCTAGATCATATTTAACAATATTTAATTTTTCTTCTTGATTACTTTGTAACTTTGATAATTCTAAAATATCATTTACTAATAAAGTTAAGCGATCAGTCTCATCAATAATAATATCTAGGTGTTCTTGCATTTTATCTATGTCTTTATAAGATATATCTTTTATCATTTCTGCATAGGCTTTAATCATCGTTAGAGGAGTTTTTAAATCATGACTTACATTAGCCATTAAATCTCTTCTTAGTTCATCTGTTTTACGCAATTCAACTTTAGCTTGAGTTAAAGTTTTTGATAACTCATCTATTTCTAAAATATCACTTTCATCAAAATTAACATTTAATTTACCCTTACCCATTAATTTTGCCTTTTCAGTAATTTTCGTAATAGGTTTAGTTATTTTATTAGCTAAAAAAATGGATATTATTACCGCAATAAGAACTGCTATTATAGATAAATAAAGTAATTGTTTTTTAATAACAGTTGTTATCATAGATATATCTTTTAAATTAGAATACATAAATATATAATTAGCATCATCATATTTTAAAGCATATAAAACCGCGGCTATATGTTTATCTTCATTGATAAAATTATATTTTTTTTCACTTTGATTGCTCGTAATAAAATCATTAATCATTTTATTAACACTATTATTATTTTCATTTAAAAGGCAACCATTCATATTATTATTTATTTTTAATAAATAGCTTGTTTTACTAGTAATAGCCACACATACATCATTATTAACGGCATCTTTTTCTAATTTATTTAAAACATCACTTTCATTGCTATTTTTAATATCATTTACCATTTCATTTATATTCTTTATTTGATATCTTTCATAAAGGATATCAAATATCGTTATTTGACTAAGCCACAAAAGAATAATTATGGCAATATTAAAGATAATTAAATAAAAAAGAGTTTTATTTTGAATACTTTTTTTATTTTTTATTTTCAAATTTATACCCCCTACCACGTACTGTTACTAACATATATTTATATTTTCCTAAATGTTTTCGCAAAGTTTTTATATGTGTATCAATAGTTCTATCATCGCCATAATAATCATATCCCCATATATTACTCAAAAGATTTTCCCGAGATAAGGCAATATTAATATTTTCTAAAAAATATTTTAGTAAATCATATTCCTTGGGAGTTAATTCCGTTTTTTTATTATCTATATATACTTCATGAGCTAAATCATCTAATTTTATCCCAGCTACTTGATACACAGAAGGATTTACCTTTTTACGCCTTAATATAGCTTTAATTCGCGCTACTAATTCTTTAGGAGAAAAAGGTTTAGTTACATAATCATCTATTCCTAAATCAAATCCTATTAATTTATCGTATTCCTCTCCTCTAGCCGAAAGCATTAAAAAAGGAATATCCTTTAGCTTTTTAATTTCTCGACAAGCCGTATAGCCATCCATTTTAGGCATCATTATATCCATTATTATAATATCATAATCATTATTTTTAGCCATTTTAATGGCTTCTAAACCATTACTCGCCTCATCAACTAAAAAATTATCTAATAATAAATATTCTTTTATAACATTACGTATTAATTCTTCATCATCAACAATTAAGACTTTCATAAAACCACCAATTATAATTTTAATTTAACAATGTGAAATTCCAATGAATTTTTTATAATTTACGATGCAAAGATATATATTCGATAGTTCGAGATACTTTTTGTTCCATAAAAGGGGTACTACTTACCACTTCAATATTATCGGGTAAAAAATAAAAAGTATCGGTTACCGAATATGGTTCTTCTTCTCCTTCTTTAATAGTTGTAAATATCGCTAGGCTCTTACCATCATAAAATAATCTACTTTCAAAATATTTAATGGCTCGATCAAAGTCTAAACCTTGAGCTTGTAATAGACCATCTTTATATTTAATTTTTAAATAATTAAAATTACCCTCAGAAAGTTCCAAACAATTTTTCAAAAAATAACTTACTTCTTGAGCATCAGAAAAACTTAAACCTTCATATTTTACATTTGGAAAATGAAACCCTAAGTGTTTATCTTCTTTCATTTTTTTCACCAATTATATTATAATCTTTTTCCTTTTTTTTGCAAGCTATAACAATATACATCTTTTTAGATGTAATTTGGTAATTTTTTCCAATTTTTATATGAAAATAACATTAGGTGATTTTATGAGTATAGGTAGATTAAAAGAAATACGCGTTGACAAAGGCTTAAGTCAAAAAGAAATTGCGAAATTATTACGTACCACCCAACAACAATATAGTAAATATGAAATTGGTATTCAAATATTACCTATCGAAAAAATAGTAATCTTAGCCGATTACTATAATACATCGATTGATTATTTATTAGGTCGAACTGATGAAAGAAAACCATATCCAAAATCAATATTAATAGAAAATGAAAAGATTTTAGTTCAACAATAATTACTTAAAAATATTTTTATAATAATTATAGCGCTTTATAGCGTTTTCTTTTTGGCTATTTAAAATTTGTTGAGCTAAATTAGGATCTTTTATTTTTAAAGCATTAAAGCGAACCTCATTATTTAAAAATTCTTCATATAAATCAAAATTAGGTTCGGGACTATCTAAAGTTAATTTTTCGCCATCATAGCGCATTAATAATTGATATCCACAAGCTACCGCCAATTTTTGTTCAGCCATACTACAACCCATTCCTTTTTTAATGCCGTGTTCCACACAAGTAGCATAAGCAATTATAATAGCGGGACCTTGATGTTTATCTGCTTCTTCAAAGGCTTTGATAGCTTGCATCATATTAGCTCCAAGTGAAATGGAAGCAACATAGCAATTAGGAATAGCTGTGGCTAATCTAAATAAATCCTTTTTTAAAGTTTTCTTACCAAAATTAGCGAATTCAGCTACAGCACCTAAATTAGTTGCTTTACTAGCTTGACCACCGGTATTAGAATATACTTCCGTATCAAGAACTAAAACTTTAATATTTTCATTACTATGTAATACGTGATCAAGACCTCCGTAGCCAATATCATAAGCCCAGCCATCGCCGCCAATTGCCCACACAGATCGGGCGGGAAAATAACTTAATAAATCTTTTAATTCCTTAGGAATCATTTTACTTTGTAATTCTATAGCAACATCTTTAGTAATTTCGGGATCATCAAAATTATCTAGGAACTTTTGATATAAACTTTTTGTTGAAGGATCTACTGCTTCTAATGAATTTTGCATTATTTTCCCAATTCTTTCTCTTTTTTGTTTGTATGATAAATGAATACCCAAAGCAAATTCCGCATTATCTTCAAATAAAGAATTAGCCCAAGGTAAATCATATGGTGTTGAAGGAACACTTCCCCCATAAATACTTGAACATCCTGTAGCATTAGCTATAACCAATTTAGAGCCAAATAATTGCGTTAATAATTTTATATACGGCGTTTCTCCACAACCAGCACAAGCTCCTGAAAAAGCAAATAAAGGTTTTTCTAATTGACTACCTTTGATCGTAAATTTATTAAATGGATTAGTGATAAATTCTTTCGAAAATGTAAAATCACTTTTAACATCTTTTTTAATCATTTCTAAAGCTTTATTGCCTTTTTTACCTGGACAAACATTTGCACATACACCACAACCCGTACAATCCTTTTCACTTACTTTTATTAATAATTTATTATTTTCATCAATTACAGGCCTTATAACAGCATGCGGGCACGCTAAAGAACACATCCCACATTCAATACAATTTTCAGGTATCCATTTAGGAACTACATTCGAAATGTTTCTTTTTTCATCGATAGTTAAATTATTTGGAAAAGCACCATTTGCTAATGGTAATAACTGACTAAGAGGAATACTACCTCCTTTTCGTGCATTTATTTTAGCAATTATACTATTTTCTTTAACTATATCTTCTTTATCTAAAACATCATCTATTTCTAATATTTTTAAATTATCTAACGCTTTATTTATAGATTCTATGTTACTATTTACAACATCGTTTCCCTTTGTAGTAAATTCTTTTTTTATCCGTTCTGTAATTAATTCTACACTATTATCAATACCTAAAAGGGATAAAATAACAGTTTCCATTATCTTATTTATCTTACCAGATAAACCAACCGATAAAGCAATATCTTCAGCATTAATATAATAAACTTTAATTTTTTTATCTAATATAATTTTTTTAACATAATTAGGTAAAAGCTCATTTAATTCTAAAGCATTTTTTATAGAAGAAATTATTAATGTTCCCTTTTCTTTTATATCATTTAATATATCAAATTTCCGAAAATAAATATCTTTAGTAACAACTACTATTTCGGGTTCCGTTACATAAAATGGCGCATTAATTGGTTTATCAGCAATGCGAAGATTTGCAACCGTAACTCCACCACTTTTTTTAGAATCATATTCAAAATATCCTTGAACATATTTATTTAAATTTTCATTAACTATTTTTAAAATTTCCTTACTAGCACTTACCATTCCATCGGAACCAAATCCATAAATCTTTATTTCTTGAGCATCCAAATTAACTAAAAAATTAGAAGCTGGTAAACTTAAATTAGTCACATCATCATTAATTCCAATTGTAAAATTATTCCGCAAATTTGTCTTTAACATTGTATAAACACTATATATATCTGCAGGAGTTGTATTTTTACTTGATAGACCATATCTTCCACCCACAATATTTATATTTTCTTCCTTTAAAGCCGCACAAACATCTAAATATAAAGGTTCTCCAATACTTCCTGACTCTTTTGTTCGGTCTAAAACCGCAATATTTTTAACTGTTTTTGGTAAAACATCTTTTAAATATTTAGAACTAAAAGGGCGATATAAGTGAACTGTAATTAAACCGACATTTTCTAACTTATCTACTACTAATTTAATCGTATCACACACACTGCCCATAGCCACAATAACATTTTCCGCAGAAGGATCGCCATAATAATTAAAAGGGCGATAAGAAGAATTTGTTAATTCATTTATTTTACGCATATAATCCATTACAATATCTGGAATCGCATCATAATATTTATTTCGAGATTCCATTACGCCAAAATAAATATCTTCATTTTCATTCATTCCATATTGAACTTTACAGCCGACATTTAAGCACCGTTTTTTATAATTATCTAAGGCTTCTTTATCAACCAATTTTAGTAAATCTTCGTCTTTTAATTCTTCAATAGTATTTAATTCATGACTAGTTCTAAAACCATCGAAAAAATGTAAAAATGGTAAACTACCTTTAATAGCTGCCAAATGAGCAACTGCAGCCAAATTTTGACAATCATTAACATTACAAGAACTTAAGATACAAAATCCCGTTGCTCTAGTTGCATAAATATCTTGATGATCACCAAAAATTGATAAGGCGTGAGTCGCTAGACTTCGTGAAGCCACATGAATAACCCCCGGCAGCATTTCCCCAGCTATTTTATACATATTAGGTATCATTAGTAAAAGACCTTGACTAGCCGTATATGTAGATGCTAAACTACCACTTAAAAGAGCGCCGTGAAATGCCCCAGCAGCCCCTGCTTCCGATTGCATTTCAATTATTCGAGGAACATCATTAAATAAATTTAATAGTCCACTATTAGAAAGTGCATCAATATTAGAAGCCATAGGTGATGAAGGAGTAATAGGGTATATACTACAAACTTCACTAAATAAATAACTAATTCTACTACACGCTGTATTTCCATCAACAATTTTTTGCATTTTTAAACACATCCTCTATATAAATAATTATAACATAATTAAAAAAAGAATTTATCAAATATTTGATAAATTCTAGCTCTTACAAATAAGTTTTTAATACTTCAACCATTTCTTCTTGCATCGAAACATAATCACTTACAATAGATTCTACTTCCGTATTTATTTTTTTCTTATTTAAAATTTTTTTACCTTCAATTATTCCCATATTAACACCTTGCAACAATATTTCCGCAATTTTAGAATTACTTGTATCATTAAAAGTTTTCATTTCTATTCCCATATCAGTCATAACCTTATTAACAATATTGGTTTTATGCACATCCCCAGAATCATATTTAGGATATAATCTCGTAATCTTTAAAGAAATATCTTCATATTTACTTTTAAATTGTTCTAATATTTTTTTTAATTTTTTATCCTCTACTTTATCGATAATCATTGATATAGCATCTATACCCATAGTTGATCCTTTATTAATTTCATCTAAAGCATTTATATTTTCTGCCATTTTCATCACCATTTTTATTATGGCTATAAAAATTATAATTATTACTATTTATTTAAAAGGTCTTCTTCTATTTTCATTAAACGATTATATTTAGCAATTCTTTCCCCCCGGCTCATAGATCCCGTTTTAATAAATGGGATATTTAATCCTACAGCAAAATCCGCAATAAATGTATCTAATGTTTCTCCACTACGATGCGATATAATAGTTCGATAATTATTCTTTTTAGCAACCAAAATTGTTTTTATCATTTCACTTACTGTACCAATTTGATTAGCTTTTAATAATATGGCATTTCCCGCTTGCATTTCAATTCCTTTTGTCAAATATTTTTCATTAGTAACAAAATAATCATCGCCAACTAACATTATTTTATTAGCTAATAACTTAGTTAAATTAGCCAAGGCTGAAAAATCATCTTCAAAAAAAGGATCTTCAATACTTATTAAAGGATATTTATTGACCATATCTAAATAATAATTTGTTAATTGTTCTTTGGTAATTTGTTTGCCATCAAAACTATAAGTTTGCATCTCTTTATTATAAAATTCACTTGCGGCCGCATCTATTCCTAAAAATATATCTTTACCAGGAATATATCCAGCCTTTTTAATCGCTTCCATAAGTAAGATAAAAGCCTCTTCATTATTTTCTAAACTTGGAGCAAATCCCCCTTCATCTCCTACTCCAACATTAATATGTTTATCTTCTAAAATACTTTTTAAGGCTTGAAAAGTTTCCGCAGCTGCTTGAACACGTTTTTGCATTCCCTTCATTGTAGGGATAATCATAAATTCTTGAATATCCAAATTATTGGCCGCGTGTTTACCCCCATTTAAAATATTAACCATTGGTATTGGTAAAGAAACTTTACCACTGGCAATATAAGCATATAATTCTTGATTATTCATTAAAGCTAAGCACTTTAAAGAAGCCAAAGAAACCGCTAACGTGGCATTTGCTCCCAATTTAGACTTATTAAAAGTACCATCTAATTCGATTAACGTTTTATCTACTTCACTTTGATTTATTTGTTTACCAACTAATGCTGGTTTTATGATATTTAATACATTTTCTATTGCCTTTAAAACGCCCTTACCTCCATACCGACTTTTATCGTTATCTCGTAATTCTAAAGCTTCTCTACTACCAGTTGAAGCCCCACTAGGAACGCTCGCCGTTCCTTTAATACCATTTTCTAAAATCATATCAACTTCAATAGTAGGATTACCTCTACTATCTAAAATTTCTCGAGCTAATATATCAACTATTTTCACTATTAATCACTCCTTTTTATTTTAAAAAAGGTAGTTTACACTACCAGAAAATATCCATAATTTCATTTGTTCTTTTTTTGAACATAAAAGTATTTTGAAAATCTAAAACACCGGTAATCATCATAAATGCTCCCACTATTTGATTTAGTGTAAATCCAGCTTTAAATGGATTAAACATTACCAATATTCCAATAATAACATAAAGAATTCCAGTCGCTAAAGTTACGAGCCAACAATCTTCATTACCCTTTTTAAACCATAACCCATAATTAACTTTAAGTAATCCTTTAATAATTAAATAAATACCCATACAAATCATTAAAAAACTCATTGCTCGATAAGGATAAAATATTAATAATAAACCTAATAAAAAATATATTCCGGCAAAAAATATGCTCAATTCAAATAGTTTAGCGCCATCTCTTTTAAAATAATTATATAAAGAGCACGCGCCACTCGCTAGGCAACTAAATCCAACTACAACACCGATAACTTTAGTTGTTATATCAGTCAAAAATAATAAAAGTACACCTAACAAAAAAGTTCCAATTGCCATAAGATAAGAATAATTAACAAAGTTTTTATATTTATTTTTTATACTTTTTTTAAATGGGGTTCTCGCCATCAAAATCACTCTCCTCTTAAATTATATCTTGAAATAAAATATTTTTCAATTCCTTTTAACTTTTTTATATTGAAAAAATATTTCAGATTATGTTATAATACTACCCCTAGGGATTTATTAAACCTAGACATTTAGAGAGAAAAATAAAAGGAGAATTGATAATATATTTTTCAGGAAAAAATACAATACTCTCTTGTAACTGATTATATATTATCTATAAAGAAAGTATGAATATACGTGTTCTTTCATTAGATGAATTTGCTCTTTTTTTAAAAGACCATCCTTTAAGAAACTATTATCAAACTTTAGACTATGCTAAATTACAAGCTGAACAAGGATATGAATATGAATTTATTGGTTATTGTGATAATTCATCTATTATGGCCGCTTCTTTAATTTTATCTAAAAAAATTAAAAATATTTATTATGGTTATGCTCCTCGGGGTTTTTTAATTGATTATACTAACTTACCATTTTTAAAACATTTTACGGAACAATTAAGAGCATATTACGCTAGCAAAGGTTATGCTTTTATAAAAATAAATCCCGAAATCGCAATTGGAAAGCTAAATAATAAAACAAATAACATTGAATATAATACTAATTATCATATCATAAATAATCTAATTACATGTGGTTATAAAAAATTAAAAAATAATTTATATTTTGAAGCAATGTTACCTCGTTTTATGAGCGTATTACCTTTACAAAATTACAATATTAATAATGTAAATAAAAATACTCGTAATAAAATAAACAAAGGAATTAGAAAAGGATTAGTTTTAGAAAAAGCCGATACTTTTGGAATAGATATTTTCTATGAACTAATTAATGAAAAAGTAACTAAAGACAATTTTTATTATAAAGACAAATTTAATATTTTTAATCAAAATGATGCTATTGATTTATTTTTAGTAAGCATAGATTATAAAAAATATTTACTTAATAGTCAATTCTTTTATGAAAAAGAACTTAACAATAATGGTATTTTAAGTGATAAGATAGCTATTAATTATAAAGATAAATTAATAAATAGAAAAATGAATTCAGATAAACTTCTCTTAACTTATAAAAATGAAATAAGTGAAGCAACAAAAAAAGTAAATAGTGATGAAAAAAAATATATTGCTGGGGCTTTGGTTATAAAATATGATAATCGAATTAAAATAGATATATCTGGATTTGATCCACAATATAAAAACTTTGCACCTAATTATTTTTTATATCATTCTATTTTAGAGTACTATAAAGATAGTTATAAATATGCGGAATTAAATGGAGTAAGTGGTAATTTTAATAAAGATAGCCTATATTATGGCTTAACACGTTTTAAAAAAGGATTTAAAGCCGATATTTATGAATACATTGGCGAATTTGATCTACCAATTGACCATATAAAGTATGAACTATTAAATAAAAGTGGTCGTTTAGCTAAAGAATTTAATAAAGATTAGATTTTTTTTTTATATATAAAAAACTAGTTAAAAATTCTAACTAGTTTCTTCTTTACTTATTAACTTTAAATTAACAACTTTTTCTTTTCCATCACGATATAAAGTTAATTTTATTTCATCACCAACATTATATTTATATAAATTATATTTTAAATAAGCTCTAGTTTCTATCTTTTCATCATTTATTTTAGTAATTATATCTCCAGCTTCTAGACCAGCTTCACTAGCAGGACTATTTTTTGTAACCTCAACAACTCCCACGCCGGTAGTCAAATTAGCTTTTTCGACGTTTTCAGCAAATAGCATATAGTAATTACGATAACTAAAATTACTTAAACTCATAACATCGCGAATGTTAACCATTGATACCCCTATATAAGGAGTAACTTTAGGATGTCCCGAAATTATACCATCAGCCGTACTCATAGCATTTTCAATAGGAATAGCAAAGCCCATACCTTCTACCTCATCACTAACAAGTTTTAAGGAATTAATGCCAATTACTTGGCCATTAGCATTACATAAAGGACCTCCACTATT
>CANPXQ010000001.1 GCA_947586295.1 uncultured Bacilli bacterium | reverse complement strand
AAAAGTAGTTTGATGATATTTGAAGAACATGCCAATTTGAAATATAACTATGGAAACAGACATTTTTGGGCAGAAGGATATTTTGTGAGCACAGTAGGTGCGAACAAAAATACAATCAAAAAATATATTCGAGAACAAGAAACAGAAGATAGATTATTAGACAAAAGAAGTATGAAAGAATATAAAGACCCGTTTACAGGTAAGTAAGAGAGTCAAAGGCAATTGGCAGACTAAAAAAGCCTCCAAATGGAGGCCGCCAGTAATCGGCCTTATAGGCCTTAGCGAAAAACCACGTCTTTTAGGCGTGGATTTTTATTTTAAATTAAGATTTAAGTTCAAAATAAATATCGCGTAGTTCCATAGCTCTTTCGAAATCTAACTCTCGAGCTGCTTGTTGCATTTCATTTTCAATTTGAATAAGCATTTTTTCTTTATCGGCCTTATTTAATTTCTTTTTAGTTTCTTTTTTCTCAATTTCATTTGAAATAACATCTTTAATTTCTTTTTGAATAGTTTCAGGATTTATATGATGTTTTTTGTTATATTCTTCTTGAATGGTTCTTCTTCTTAGTGTTTCTTTTATTGCTTCATTCATACTATCACTAACAGTATCGGCATACATAATAACTTCACCATTACTATTTCGAGCACATCTACCTATAGTTTGAATTAAACTCCGTGTGCTTCTTAAAAATCCTTGCTTATCCGCATCAAGAATGCAAATTAAACTAACTTCCGGAATGTCCAAACCTTCACGTAGTAAATTAATACCTACAACACAATCATATATACCACATCTTAAATCGTGAATAATTTTTAATCTTTCTAAAGTTTTAATTTCACTATGAAGATAAGCAACTTTAATATTTAATTCCTTTAAATAATTTGTTAATTCTTCGCTCATTCGAATCGTTAAAGTTGTTATTAAAACTCTTTCGTTTTTTTCTTTACGGAGGCGAATTTCATTAATAATATCATCTATTTGGCCATATGTTGGTTTAACTTTAATAATAGGATCAAGTAACCCGGTTGGCCTAATTATTTGTTCAACATATATATTATTTGTCTTAGATAATTCGTATTCTCCTGGTGTTGCCGAAACATAAATAGCTTGATTTATTTTACTTTCAAATTCTTCATATGTTAAAGGACGATTATTTAAAGCACTTGGTAAACGAAAACCATAATCCACTAATGTTTGTTTTCGCATACGATCGCCATTATACATTCCTCTAACTTGAGGAAGAGTTACGTGTGATTCATCAACAATTAATAAAAAATCTTTTGGGAAAAAATCAATTAAACAGCTTGGCGTTTCGCCATCTTCTCTTAACGCTAGGTGTTGACTATAATTTTCCACTCCATTACAGTATCCAGTTTCTTTTAACATCTCGATATCATAGTTAGTTCTTTCACGCAACCGTTGTTCTTCAATAAATTTATTTTCTTTTTTTAATTCTTCTAATCGCTCTTTAAGTTCATTTTCAATGCGTGTAATAGCGATTTGTAATTTATCCTTGCTCGTTACAAAATGACTCGCCGGGGATATAGTAATACTTTTTTTATGATTTGTAATTTCTCCAGTTAAAGGATCAAATAAACTAATAGCTTCTATAGTATCTTCATCTAAAGTAATTCTAATTCCTTTAGCCCTTTCGTTGATGGGAACAACATCAATATTATTTCCTCTTACTCTAAAACATCCACGATGAAAATCTAAATCATTGCGTTCATATGTCATATCGACTAATTTATTTAGGATATCATTCCTTTTTATTTTATCGTCAATATTTAATATTAACATATTATTTTTATATTCTTCTTTTTCCCCAATACCATATATACAAGATACACTAGCTACAACTATAACATCTTGATAGTTTATTAATGCGGAGGTGGCGGCGTGTCTTAATTCATCAATTTCATCATTTATAGAAGCATCTTTTTCAATATATGTATCACTGCTTGGCACATAGGCTTCGGGTTGATAATAATCGTAATAAGAAACAAAATATTCTACGTGATTATTGGAAAATAACTCCTTTAATTCCGCATAAAGTTGTCCTGCCAAAGTTTTATTATGGGCTAAGACTAAAGTTGGTTTATTAACTTGAGCAATAACGTTTGCTATTGTAAAAGTTTTACCAGTACCAGTTGCTCCAAGCAAAACTTGTTCTTTTTTGCCAGCATTTATACCAGCTACTAATTCTTTTATAGCTTCTGGTTGATCACCATTAGGTTTATATTTGGAAATTAAATTAAACATTATACCGAACTCCTTACTATTAAAACTTAATAATATAACTAGTTCAAAGCTAGTGAATATTTTAACACTTTTTTCTACTTAATACAAGGGAACTAATTTTATATTATTTACTTTTATTTTACACTATTTTTGACAAATAATAGCTTTTTTTAAAAACTTTATATACTGAAAAAAAAGGTTTTAGGTTATAATAAAAATAAGAAAGGAGTAGTTTATGCCTTATTATTATGAACAACCAGTAAACGATAGTGTATCTACTTTAACCAATGCAGCTATATGGTTAATTGTTGCTTTGATTCTTTCAATTATTGGTGGTGTTTGTTTCTATTTCTTCTTTTTAAAGAATGAAAAACAAACAAATAATAAATATTTAGATTGGTTAAAAGAATTTTTTAATTTTAAAAAAATGTTAATTGAAGATTTATTAAAAATTCTTTACGTAGTATTAACTATATTTATTACTTTGTACTCTTTCGTTTTAATTGGTTCTAATTTCTTAGGCTTTATTTTAGTTTTAACAGTTGGAAATTTAGTCTTAAGATTATCATTTGAAAGTATTTTAATAATGATTATGATTTGGAAAAATACTACTGAAATGAACAAAAAAATGAAGAAGTAGTCGTAGCAATACGATTATTTTTTTCCTTAGGTATAAATTGCTTTTTAAGTTAGAAGGTGAAATATGGCAACATTTATTTTTGGACATAAAAATCCAGATACAGATAGTGTTTGTTCAAGTATTGCTTTAGCATATTTAAAAAATGAGCTGGGGGAAAAATGTATTCCTAAAGTTTTAGGAAATATTAATAATGAAACAAAATTTGTTTTAGATTATTTTAATGTTCCTGTACCTAATTATTTAAATGATGTTAGAGTAAGAATAAAAAAAATTAAATATGATCACAAAGCTTATATTAATGAATATGCTTCTATTAATGATGCTTTTAATTTAATGCAAAAACATAATATTACGGCAATTCCTTTAGTTAATGAACAAAAAAAATTAACAGGATATGTAACTTTAAAAGAACTAGCGAAATATTTAATAAATGGAGATAAAGAAAAAATTGATACAACTTTAGAAAACATTATTAATACATTAGAAGCTACAGTAATAACCAAATATGATGATACTATTAAAGGTAATATTATGGTTGTAGGAATGAAATCAAAAGATTTCTTTGACACAATTGAATTACATAAAGATGATATTTTGATTGTGGGAGATCGTTATCGAGTATTAGATTATGCCATTGATTCTAAAGTAAAATTAATTATCTTACCATTTAATAGTTCTATAAACCCAGAATTATTAGAAAAGGCTAAGAATAATAGAATAAATATTATTGAAACTTCTCTAGGCTCTTATTTAATAAGCAATAAAATCTTATTAGCGAATTACATTAAAAGTATTAATACTAATCATAATCCGATTACTGTAAATAATGAAGATTGCTATCAAGATTTTCGTCAAATGATACACAAAATTAATCATACAAATTATCCTGTTATAAATAATAAAGGCGAATGTTTAGGTTTAATTAGATTAACTGGACCTAATACTTATGAAAAACAAAAAGTTATTTTAGTAGATCATAATAATTTTGCCCAAAGTGTAGATGGAATAGAAGAAGCTGAAATTGTCGAAATAATAGATCATCATAATTTAGGGGCAATTGGAACAAATATTCCTATTAATTTTCGAAGTAAACCAGTTGGTTGCACGGCAACAATGATATATGAAATGTTTAATGAAAATAAAATTAGTATACCTAAAAATATTGCGGGATTATTACTTTCTGCCATTTTATCAGATACTTTATTATTAACTGGACCAACCACGACCGAAGATGATAAATTTGCTGCAGTTAAATTAGCGGCTAGTGCTAAAATATCTATCGATAAATATGGATTAGAAATGTTTAAAGCGGCTAGCGATATTTCACAAATGACGGAAAAAGAAATTATTTTAAGTGATTTTAAAGCTTATAATGTCGAAGATGTAACAATTGGTATTGCTCAAGTTATGTCAATGGATTATGAATATATAAAAAAACATACGGATAATTTTGTTACCATTTTAAATGGTATGAGTGATAAATATAAAACGATTGCTTTATTTATAACCGATATTATTAGAAAAGGTTCATATGTAATCTATAATAAGGAAAGTGAATTAATAATTAAAGAAGCTTTTGGCTTAAATGAAATTTTTGAAGGGATATTTATTCCTAGAATTGTTAGTCGTAAAAAAGATTTTTTACCTTCAATTTTAGGTGTAATGGAGGATAACTGATGAAAGCTTTAATTACGGGAGCATCTAGTGGTATAGGCAAAGCAATGGCTAAAACGCTTGCTAATAAAGATTATGAATTAATTTTAACTAGCAAAGATGCCACTAAATTAGAAGAAGTTAAAAAAGAACTTAATAATGATAATATAAAAATAATATGTTTAGATTTATTAAATGTTCAAAATGTTTATAAATTATATGATTTAGTTAAAGAAGAAAATATTGATATTTTAATTAATAATGCTGGTTTTGGATTATTTGGAGAATTTAGTAAAACTCTTTTATCAAGAGAATTAGAAATGATTGATTTAAATATTAAAGCTTATCATATTTTAACCAAGTTATTTTTACAAGATTTTATTAAAAAAGATTCCGGTTATATTTTAAATGTGTGTAGTAGTGCAGGTTTTATGGCTGGACCTAGATTAAGCACTTATTATGCTACTAAAAACTATGTTACAAAATTAACTATGGCGATTAATGAAGAATTGCGTGTAGCGAAAAGTAATGTTCATATTTCGGCTTTATGTCCGGGCCCTGTAAATACTAATTTTAACAAAGTTGCTCAAGGTAAATTTGCTATTAAAGGGATAAGCCCTTATTATGTTGCCGATTATGCTATAAATAAAATGTTTAAAAATAAAATGATTATAGTTCCAACTTTAAAAATGAAATTAGCTCTATTTGGTACTAGATTAATACCTCATCGTTTAGCTTTAATTATAGCTTATCATATTCAAAAACGTAAAGAAAAATAAGAAGGCAACTTAAAATTAACAAAAAACAACTCAAAGTTGGTAGTGCTACTAAGTAGAATATATTATATTTTGAGCGAGGTGATGAATATGAAGTTTTGTGAAAAGCTTCAAATGTTAAGAAAAGAAAAGGGGTATAGTCAAGAACAACTAGCAGATTTATTAGATGTATCTCGGCAAGCAGTTTCAAAATGGGAATCAGGTACTACATATCCTGAAATGGATAAGCTATTATCTATTTGTAAAATATTTAATGTAAGTTTAGATGATTTAACGAATGATGAAATTACTAAAAATAATATTGAACATAAGAAAAATAATTTTAGCAACTTAGTTTACACTATTATTGAAATGTTTGAAAAAAGTATAACAATGTTTAAAAATATGAATGGTAAGGAAATAGGTAAATTCTTTTTGGATTTTTTCTTACTTATATTTATTTTATTTTTATGCAAAATTCCATTTATATATTTAAATAATTTAGTAGAAAAATTATTTATTTCCTTAAGAATAGGATATTCTGTAAGTAATGCTTTAATTAGTTTATGTTATTTTATTATTAATGTTATATATTTTGTTTTCTTTATATGTATTTTAATTTACTTTTATAAAACGCGGTATTTAGATGTATGGGATAATTCCAAAGAACGAAAGATTATTAAAGAAAAGGCCGTTAATCTAACTGAAAAAGTAGAAAATGTGAAAGTTAAAGAAATTAAAAAAACTAAAGAAAGAAATTTTGTTTTATTTGATATTTTAGGAAGCATAGCTAACTTGGGAATTAAATTAATTTTATTTATTATTTTTTTAGCTTTATGTTTTACTTTTATATTCTTAGTTTTTATTTTAGTGTTAACAATTATCGCAGCTTGTAAAGGCATAATAATAATAGGATTAATAATTTTATCCTTTTCTTTAGTGTTAACTGTAGGTATTTTTTTGAATTTAAATATTGCTTGGCTATTTAATCAACCAACCCATTATAAAAGCCTTTTAATTATCTTTTTTATAAGTTTAGTTTTATTTGCTAGTTCTTCAGCTATCTTTTCATATGAAATAACTAGTTATTCATTTGTCGATGATATTCCTACAAATATCTTAAATAAAGAAGAAACTTATACTTTTAAAATGCAAAATGATTTATACTTAAGCGATTATAATGATGATTTATATAGTTATAGACGTAATTTAACTTTTAAAGTTAATGAAACATTAACTGATGAATTAAAATATCATATTTTTTATTATCCTGATTTTCAAGAAGTTGTTGTAAATTTGGGTGCTAATAATACTATTTATACAAATTATTCTTATAGCTATAATACTCCTCGGATAATTAAGATGATTATTAGTAATTTAAAAGATAAAACTTTTTATAGTTATGATAAATTGCAAACAATTGATATAGTAGTTGAAACTAGTTCTAAAAATATTGAAATTTTAAAAAATAACTGTTTAAAATATACGCAAAAATTATATGAAAATGAATTAGAAAAAATGGAAAACCAATATCAAGAAGAAATTGCAAATTTGTATGCCGAAAATGAAAAATTAGCAAACGAAAAAAATAAATATATTGAAAAAATACAAGAACTACAAGAAAAGATTGCTGAATTAGAAGAAGATTTAATCAATTAAAAAAATAGGGGTTTCCTATTAATTTAATTTTTCTTTTAAATTATTTATTGTTTCGTTAATTTTTGAATTATCTACTTTGGTTAAACGGTAATAATTTTTATTATAAGCCAGGTTAAATATTTCTTTAGTCATTTCACTAATACTTTGAAATATATCGTAAAGCTCTTGATATAAAATATCATTACTAGCTTCATTTAAAGCATAAGTCATATTAACGGCCATATTTTTTTCCATTTCTAAAATATCCATTAAAAATAATTTATCCATTCTTATTCTCCCATTTTTTTAAAATATTAATAATTTTTTCACAAAATTCATTATGCATATTACTAATATTAGTAAATAATTCAATTACTTGTTCGTCGGTCGTATTTTTTAGAAAAAAGTCAATTTTTTGATTAGCTATTAAATTCCAATTAAAAATATCGGATAAATAGGCTAGATCTTTAGATGTAAATATTTTATTTTCTTCTTTCATTTTCCCTCCCTTATTATTATGAACAAAGGAAATTTGAAAATGTTGTTAAAATATGGTAAATTATTATTAAAGGTAAGGGGTTAAAAATGAAACAAGAGAGTCGAGCTTTATATTTTAGTATTTTAATAAATATAATAGTATCATTTTTAAAAATATGTGGGGGTATTATTTATGGCAGCTATACTTTAATTGCTGATGGGTATTATTCTATTTGTGATTTCATAACGGATATTATTGCTTTAATAAGCGCTAAAATTTCGAAAAGAAGAGCTAATAAAAGGTATCCTTTTGGCTATGGTAAAATTGAATATATTTCGCAAATGTTAATTGGCTTTTTAGTTTTATTTGTCGGTTGTTTTACAATATTTAATTCTTTTAATTTAAAATATATGGCTCCTAATTTAAATGTTATCTATGTTATTATTTTTGTTATTTTCTTAAAAACTTTAAGTAGTAATTATTTATATCAAGTTGGTAAAAAAAATCGTAGTCAGATACTTATAAGTTCTGCAAGAGAATCATTTATTGATGTTATATCTTCAACTGTAGTTTTAATAATTGTTGTGTTAGGTCAATTTTTACCAATGATTGATTTGATAGGGTCTTTAGGAATAAGTATTTTAATATTATGGGAAGGCTTAAAAATAATTAATGATAATATTTTTTCTTTAATTGGTGTCGATAAAAATGATTTAGAAATAAAAAGTGCAATTGCTAAAATTATAAATGCCAATAAGGAGTTACTATATAGTGATTCATTTTTAATTAAAAGTGGCTCATATTATCAAGCAACAATTGAAATAGCAGTAGATGATGATATGAAAATTCGAACATTAATAAAAAAAGAAAATGAAATAAAAAAAGAAATAAAAAAACTAAAATATAAAATAAAATTTATTGATTTTAATTTTATTTTAAAATAATTAGCACTTACTATTGACAAGTGCTAATTATAGTGTTATATTATTATTGTTGAATAAATCAACACCTAAGAAATAATTCTTTGGGAATATAAAAAAAGAAAGGAAGATGATTATTTATGTTACCAAGTAGAATGTTTTTTGATGATTTATTAAGCGATATGTCTTTAGAAGAAAAGATGAAATGTGATATTTATGAAAAAGATGGTAAATATTACATTGAAATGGATGTTCCAGGATATCGAAAAGAAGATATTAAAATTGAATGTAATAAAGAAAATATCACTATAAGAGCTGAATTAAATAAGAAAGAAGAAGAAAGTAAAAAATATCTTCATCGGGAAAGAAAAGTTTATGGAAAAATGGAAAGAACATTCCATTTAGATGATATGGATGAAGAAAATATTACAGCTAAATTTAATGATGGTATTTTAAAATTAGAAATTCCTAAAAAAGAAGAAAAAGAAACACGAAAATATATTGAAATAGATTAGTTATCCTTTTAAACTAATCTTTTTTTTAAATAAAAAATTGCATATTATAGGGAGAAATAATATAATGTTTAAGTGGAGTTGATAAAAATGTATGAAAATAAAAAAATATTAGTTTTAGGTGCTGCTAAAAGTGGAATTGCAGTTTGTAAGCTCCTTGCTGGAAAAAATAATGATATAACTTTAACGGATATTTGTCCTTTAAATAAACAAGACGAAGAAACATTAAAAAAGTTAGGAATAAAAATTATCATTACCGATAAACAAATAGACTTAATTAACTCTTCATATGATGTGATTATTAAAAATCCCGCCATAATGGCGACTAGTTTAATTGTAAAAAAAATAAATGATTTAAAAATAACTATGGTAAATGAATTAGAAGTAGCATATAATTATTTGCCTCAAAATATAAAAATAATTGGTATAACAGGTTCAAATGGTAAAACGACAGTTACAACAATGATTTATGAACTTTTAAAAAAATTAGGGTTGCCTGTAAAACTTGGGGGAAATATTGGATATCCTTTAAGTGAAATAATTAATGAAGTAAAAGAAAATGATATTTTAGTATTAGAATTATCTGATCATCAATTAAATGATTTAAAAAATTTTAAAACCGACATTGCGGTAATTACTAATATATCTAAGGCTCATTTAGATTATCATGGCAGTTTTTTAAATTATAAATTAGCGAAGAAAAAAATATTTAATAAGCATAGTCAAAGTGATATAGCAATTTTAAATAAAAAAAATAATGATGTATTGGAAATTAGTCAAGATATTTTAAGTAAAAGAATATATTTTAATGATGAGTTAAATTATTATAATAATGATGGTATATACATAGATAAAGAAAAAGTATTGGATTTAAATGAAATAAAAATAAAAGGTGATCATAATTATGAAAATATTCTAGCGACTTTGTTAGTAATAAAAAACTTTGCCTGGGATTCTTTAACGATAAAAGATTTTTTTGCTAATTTCGCGGGAGTAGCACATCGTTTAGAATTGGTTAGAACAGTGAATAATATTCGCTATTACAATGATTCTAAATCAACGAATATTGAAGCCACAATAACGGCTTTAAAAACCTTTAATTGTCCAGTTCATCTTATTTTAGGAGGATTAGACCGAGGCCAAGATTTTCACGAATTAGATGAATATATAACTAATGTAAAAGCTATCTATGCTATAGGTTCTACAACAAAAAGAGTAGGTGAATATGCCAAAAGTGTTAATAAAGAATGTTTTTTATGTTATAGTTTAGCAGATGCATTAGCAAAAATAAATCAAAATGTTTTAGCAAATGAAGTAGTTTTATTATCTCCAGCTTCCTCTAGTCAAGATGTTTACGCCAAGTTTGAAGATCGTGGGGATGAATTTAAAAATATAGTTGCAAAATTATAATTAAAAATGTATAATTTAAGTATAGTTTTGATAATAAAGGGGCTGATTATATGAATAATGAAAATCAAAATAATCAAAATTCTAATGTCGAATCCTTAAATTCGACATCTTTGGGTACTATTGAAAACCCACAACCAACTGTGGTGAATACTGGTGTTCAAACTGAACCTGTAAACCCTTCTTTGAATAATGGGGGAGTTAACCCTATACCAACGCCTGTGGCTGAAGAAAGTTTAAATGATCCAGTTAATCCAACTTTAGCAACTAATATAACGCCTGAGACAAATGTGGCTAATCAAAACCCAGTGAATACTGCTAATACTAATACAACTAATAATAATTTGGAAAATGGGTCAATGAATTATGAACCTTATCCTCAACCTATACCCGGAACAATGAGTTATAGTGCTAATACCAATGTAAATAGTAATAGTAATGGTTTTGTTGAAGCCAAAAAAGTTGAAAATATGGGAGTTGAAGTACCTCAAAATTCTAATAATGGCAATAAGAAAAAACCAATGAATAAAGTTTTATTTATTATTCTAATTGTTGTTCTACTGGGAGCTATTGCTTATGGTGTTTATTATTATTTATCTTTAGGTAAAACTGCAAGTGGTAAAAAATCGAACATTGATGTTAAGACAAATAATTTAGAATTACCAATAAATACGCCTTTATCTACTAATATAAATGATTATGCTACTATAAGTGGTACAGATTCTAAAAATTGTAATTTAATAACGACAAATGTTAATATTAATAAAGAAGGTACTTATGAATATTCTATTACTTGTAATGATGGAGTAACGCATCGTGGTAATGTAACCATAATTAACAATAATGTCCCTACAGCAACAGCCAAAGAAGTATTCGCTAGTTTAAATGAAACTCGAGAATTTAAAGCTGAAGATTTCATTGTTGAAGATTCTTGTAGCGAAGAAGAATGTACCTATGCTTTTGCTCAAGCTGATACTAATATATCTAGTTATCTTCTTGCGGTTGGTCAATATGAAATTAATATTTCGGTAACTAGTGCTTCAGGTAAACAAGGTATAGTTACTTCTAAATTGATAGTTTTACAAACCCCAATAAAATTATATTTAAGTTGCACCAATGATACTACTACTGATTTTATTGCTATGGGAGCTAATGAAGAAAGTGGTAATGGTTATCAATATATAAATTATGCATATCGGTTATATACATTTAAATTTGATACTTTAGAAGAATATAATACTGTAGCTGTAAATAAAGATAGTGTATTAACTTATAATAATATTACCGGTACTGCTACTTATGATGATGCTAATTATACAATTACTATAAAAGCTGATTTACCAAAAGAAACATTGGATATGGAATCTGGGAATAATGCTTTTCCAACTAATTATAGTGAAATAGGAACATATTATACTAGTAAAGGATATACGTGTCGACCTATTGTGGCAAGTTAAATGTGCATTTTACATAGAAGTGTGACAATATTCCAATTTGCCACTAAAAGTCAGGAACCCAAGTTATGATTGATTTGCAGAAAGGCAGCAAATAATACTGCAAATTAAAAAATTATATCATAACTTGCCTAACTTTTAGTGTTTTCTCGGCATAATGTCTATGCAAAGAAGATAAAATGCACAGTGTAGGTTTGCCAACCATATACGCTGTCACATATGTTTGACAAACCTACATGTCGACCTATTGTGGCAAGTTAAATAACTTGTCTTTTTTATTATTTTTTGATACTATAAAAATAGGTGATAGTAATGCCAAAGAAAGAAAAAACGGTAATGATTTTAATTGTAGCTGTTACGGTAATTTTAATTATTTTTATTTTCTTTAAGCTATTTAATTTTGAAGGAAATAGGGAAAAGAAAGAAAATATTTCTGAAAGTGAAGTAAATAATATATATCAAAATTTATATGTAAATAAATATGCCGAAAAGTATGGATTCTATAATGGATACTTTACTAAATATAATAATTTAAGCTATGAACATATATTAATTACGGCTTATAATTATTTAAAAGATAATAATAAAATAGTTATTAATAATGATCATCTTGAAGAAGAAGTAGCACAAATACCTATAAATGACTTTAATGATGCCATTCATACGATATTTGGCAATAATGTAAATATTTATTATTTAGATTTTAGAATAGATAATAAATTAAAAGCTATCTATAATGAAGATACTGAAATAATATCTATTTATAATGATAATATTGAAAAAGAAGAATATTATGTATATCATAGCCTTGATGGTTTTGAAATAAATAGTAATAAAGAATTAGTTATTTATGATTATTTTGGCAAATGTAATAAAGAGACTCAAGAATGTTTTAATGATGAGCGAATGACTATGAAAAATAATAATGTAAAATATGAAAATGAAAAGATTACGAAACCAGATAAATTGGTAAAATATAAACATACTTTTAAAATGGAAAACGGAAAATATTATTGGTATAGTAGTGATTTGATAGAAAAATAAAAAGGGCTAAGTAATTAGTCCTTTTGTAGTACAGCATGAACTACTATCCGATTATTTTCATCAGCACAAGTAGATAAAGTTAATATTTTATCATTTCCATTTACTGGAACATTAAAATTATATATACTCCGATCTTTTAATTTATTGAAAAATATGTCTTTTGCTTCTGTACTGGTAAAGGAAGTAGCAATATAATCATTAGTCTTATATATTTTATATATTGAAAATATTTTATAATGATATGTTTCATTTAATGTTTTATAAGTAATTATTTGATTTTCTTCTTTGCCATACCAACTTTTTTTAGTAGTATTAGCTAAAGTCCCAAACATAACACCACTATAGTAACGATTATGAGCATAAACTATTAAATTATCATTAAGTTCTATAGGATCGTTACGATAATCGGTAAAAACCCAACCATTAGCATCGTTTTCCATATAAATATTATGAGATAAATAATATTCATTATTATTAGCCCTAACCGTGGGATAATCAATATTGGTGTTGTTTACTGTAAGCCATCCGACAACTTCGGGATTGATGCTCAAAAGTTTCGCTACTTCTTCATTTAAAGGTTTTTCTTCTTTAATTATCTCATCATCTAATTTAGCAATTATTGATTCGGTGTCCGTTATTTCAATTACTTTTTTTAAATTTTCTTGTATTGTCGTTACTTTTTGCATTGAGTGGTAATTATCATAAAAGACATAACTAAAAGTTACCCCAATAATTAAAATAATTATTAATCCGCAACTTTTTAATATATTGGTATTAGTTTGTTTTATTAAGTTTTCTTGTAAGTAACTATCACTGTAGCAGATTTTAAAATATATTTTTTGACGTTTACTATGTTTTTTATTATAATTTTTTAAATATTCAATGGTACTTAAATCATTTATGTTTTCATTAATTAAAATGTGAATATTTTTTTTATTATATTTTTTTAATATCTCAACAATTGTTTCTAAATCACTTCTTTTAACAGCATTTACGTGAATATATTTTAAATATTTATTTATTTTGATAAATGTTTTAAAGTCCTCTTCATCGGCATTATTAAATGGTAAAGTTAAATGAATAGTTATTTTATAAAATAAAGAAGAATAACTAGATAAATTATTGCCTTTCATAAAGTTAGAAGGAAATAATATTTCGCTTCGGGATTCTACCAAAATATGGTATTTATCTAGTATTTCTAACATAAATTCTTGAAGGTTATAACAATTTAAATTTTTTATGTGTGATTCCGTTATTTTTTCACAAGTTTTAAAATTTAAAGGTATATCCTCTTTTAATATTAAATTTAATATATAAGGATTGTTTTTAATAACATCCATTACAATTAAATTAAGATCATCATTTTCAATGATAGCTGTATCTATTTTATTGGCTTTAGAAAGTTCAATTAAAAAGGTAGTAACAATTTTAGGATTTTCCTTCATATAATCTTCGGAAAAAAGAAGTTCATTACAGCTTATCACATTGGTATTGATAATACTTTTATATTCATTATTTAATTTTTTTCTTTCTTTAAATATCAAATTGTTATCATTAATTATAATAAGAATTTTCTTCATCTCTTCACCTATTATCATTAATATAATAACACAAATTTACATTTTTTAATATAAAATTGTAAAAAATATGTTGTTTTTTGTATTTTTATGATATAATTTAGACATAATAGAGATAGGAGAGATGTTGTGTGAAGAAATTTTTAAGTTTTTTGCTAGTAGGGTTATTAGGAATAACAATTGGTGTTGCAGGAGTTGCTGCTGAAAAGCTAGATTTTAAATTTGAAAAGACTGGAGATTGTGCCTATGATGAAGAAGGAATGTGTACGCAAACTTATACATTAAAACTAGAAAACAATACGCACACTTTTACATCTTTAAAATTTAAAGTAACACCAAGAGTAAAAGGAGAAGCAACTGATAAAATTAAAGTTGGAGAATTTAAACCTGCTGCCGGATGGACTTTACTTTCAAATGATCCATTAAATGTAGAACTATTTTATAGTGACAACACTGAAGGTGTAAGTGATAAAACTATAACATTTGGAACACTTACAATTACTAAACCAGTTGATTTAGTTGATTGTGATATTTTATTTGAACCAGAAGGATACGAAGTTGTAGAAAAGGAAATAGTTTCTGAAAAACAACCTAGTACTGGAGTTGCTCTACCAATTATAGTTTTAACTTGCGGTCTTGGTGTGGCTTTTGCTACCTACTATGTAACTAAGAAAAACAATAAAATGTATAAGATTTAGTAAAAAAAAGCAATCTTAGGTTTCTAAGATTGTTTTTTTATGTTAGAATATTTCTAGGTGAAGAAATATGCGAGAATATAATGAACAAGAATTAGTTCGAAGAGAAAAACTTTTAAAAATAAGAGAATATACTAATCCTTATCCTGAAAGATATGAAAAAACGCATTCTTTAAGGGAAGCCCGAATACTAGATGATGGTACTAAAGATGTTCGCTTAGCTGGTAGAATTGTTTTTGCTAGAAAAATGGGAAAATTGTCTTTTGTAAGAATTAGAGATATTGAAGGTGATATGCAATTAGAATTTAAAGTAGATGAAGTAGGAGAAGAAAAATATGATTTCTTTAAAAAACTAATTGATGTTGGGGATTTTATTGGAGCTTCAGGAGAAATTTTTACAACCCAAACTGGGGAAAAAACATTACGTGTTAAAAATTTTGAATTTTTAGGAAAAGCTTTACGCGTATTACCTGAAAAATTCCACGGTTTAACCGATACAGAAATTAAATATCGGGAACGGTATGTAGATTTAATAATGAATGAAGAAGCCCGAAAAGTATTCTTAGGACGAAGTAAATTATATGCTTATATTCATAAATTTTTAAATGAAAATGGTTTTTTGGAAGTCGAAACACCAATTTTACAAAATGCAGTTTGTGGGGCTAGTGCGAGACCGTTTTATACGCATCATAATACTTTAGATATGGATTGTAATTTGCGAATTGCTCCGGAAACATACTTGAAACAATGCATTGCGGCTGGTTATGATAAAGTATATGAAGTGGCTAAATGTTTTCGTAATGAAGGAATGGATAGTGAACACCTTCAAGAGTTTACCCAAGTTGAATGGTATGCTTCTTATTGGAATTTTGAAGATAATATCAAATTCTATCAAAAATTTATTAAAGGGTTATTATTAGAAATTGTTGGTACAACACAAATAGAATATCAAGGAAATGTTTTGAATTTTGGTTTAGATGAATGGCCAAGAATAAATTATGTTGATGAACTTACTAAAAAATTAGGGTTTGATTTTTTAAGTATTACGGATCCTGAAGAGTTAAAACAAAAAATTATTGATAAAGGTATATTTACAGATTTAGAATTAGAAGAATATAAATCATTAAGCCAAATAATAGATTTTAGTTATAAAAAATTAATTAGGGCTAATATTGTTGAACCAACGATTATATATAATTATCCGGCTGTTTTGATTCCTTTAGCTCGTCGTAATGATAAAGATAATCGCATTATTGATGTATTTCAAGTTTTAGCGGCCGGTACAGAGTTATGTAAGGCTTATTCCGAATTAGTTGATCCTGTTATTCAAAAACAAGCCTTTCTAGATCAACTTAAAGCCAAAGCCCAAGGTGATGAAGAAACGATGGAAATGGATGAATCATTTTTACTAGCGATGGAACAAGGAATGCCCCCAATTTCTGGATTAGGTTTTGGAATAGATCGGCTAATGATGATTATATTTAATCAACCCTCTATTAGAGATGTCGTCCTATTCCCAATGATGAAATCTAAAGATTAATAATAAAAACAAGTAGTAAATAATAAACTGCTTGTTTTTTAAACATTTTAATGGTAACATTAGGAAGAGTTTTCATAATATTTTCACATAACTATTATAAAATTAAAAAGGAGGTATATAATGTTAGAATTAAAAAAAATAAATAAAACTTATATAACTGATGATATAAAGCAAAAAGCTTTAAAAGATGTTAGTTTAGTTTTTCGCCAAAATGAATTTGTTTCTATTTTAGGACCTTCTGGTTCCGGTAAAACGACATTATTAAATATAATAGGGGGTTTAGACCAATATACTTCAGGAGACCTTATTATTAATGGAACGAGTACTAAAAAATTTAAAGATCGTGATTGGGATACATATCGTAATCATCGCGTGGGTTTTGTTTTTCAAAGCTATAACTTGATTCCTCATCAAAGTGTTTTTGCAAATGTAGAACTAGCTTTAACATTATCGGGAGTTAATAAAAAAGAAAGGGTTTCGCGAGTTAAAAAGGTTTTAAAAGAAGTTGGATTGGAAGACCAAATGTATAAAAAACCTAATCAAATGTCTGGCGGCCAAATGCAAAGAGTGGCCATTGCTCGGGCTTTGGTTAATGACCCTGATATTCTTTTAGCGGATGAACCTACAGGGGCTTTAGATAGTAAAACTAGTACCCAAATTATGGAACTATTAAAGGAAGTAGCTCAAAAAAGATTAGTAATTATGGTAACTCATAATGCTGAACTCGCAAATAATTATTCCACGCGAATTATTAATTTAAAAGATGGGGAAATAACTAATGATTCTAATCCTTATTTAAGTAATCCCGAAGAAGATGACGTATTACCTTATAGTAAAGATAAAAAAACTTCAATGTCTTTTAGAACTGCTTTATCTTTAAGTTTAAATAATTTGATGACGAAAAAAGGTCGCACTATTTTAACGGCTTTCGCTGGTTCAATTGGTATAATAGGTATTGCTTTAATTTTATCTTTATCTAATGGGGTACAAGAATATATTACGAGTGTAGAACAAGAAACTTTATCAAGTTATCCTTTAATTGTGCAAAAAACCTCCATTGAGATGCAAGATTTTTTAAGTGCAATGACTAATAAAGATAAAAAGGAATACGATGATTCATTAATTCATTCTAATGATATGATAAGTACAATGTTAAATACGATGACAGCTAAAGTTAAGAATAATAATTTAAAATTATTTAAAGAATATATTGAAAATAATGCCGATATAAAAAATAATACTTCCGCTATTAGTTATGGTTATAATTTAAATTTGCAATTATATAAGGATAGTACCGATGAAGTATTGCAAGTAAATCCTAATACGGTTATGGATAGTTTGGGTATGTCAAATGAGTATTCGAATATGTTTATGTCTAGTGATGTTTTTGAAAAGATGTTTGATAATGCTACTTTAAATGAAGAAATGTATGATGTAGTCGCAGGATCTTGGCCAAAAAAATATAATGAAATTGTGTTGGTTGTAGATGAAAATAATGAAATATTAGATTATACTTTATACGCTTTAGGTTTAAAAGATAGTAATGAATTAAGTGAATTTTATCATAAGATTATGAATGGGGAAGAGTTTACTGTTAATCCTTCTTCCTATACAATCGATGAATTATTAAATTTAAAATTTAAATTGTTACTAAATACGGATTATTATGAAAAAGTTAATGGTCGATGGATAAACAAACAAAATGATGAAAATTATATGTTAAAAAAATTACAAGACGCTGAAGAATTAAAAGTTGTTGGTATTGTAAAACCTTCTCCAGATTCTAAAGTAGCTTCGGCAATGAACCAAGGCGGAGTTTTTTATACTAAAGAATTAGAAGAATATGTTATAAATAAAATAAATTCTAGTAAAATTGTTGAAGAACAAAAACAAAATTCAGAAGTAAATGTTTTAACTGGTTTAAAATTTAGTGATAATAAAACTTTTGATATAAAAGATTTATCTAAAGAACAACAAATGTATTTGAATAGTTTAAGTGCTGAAGAATTAGCTCAATTAATTGAAACATATACGGAACAAGCTGGAGCAACGTACGAAGATGTTTTAAGAGAATTAGGTTCTGTTGAGTTAGATAATCCGACCACTATAAATATTTATCCTAAAGATTTTGAAAGTAAAGAAAAAATAGTGGATATTATTAAACAATATAATCAAAATCAAGAAGATTTGCAAAAAGAAGAAAATGTTATTAATTATTCTGATGTTGTCGGGGTTATGTTAAGTGGGGTATCAACGATTGTCAATGTTATTAGTTATGTCTTAATGGCTTTTGTAGCAATATCCTTAATCGTATCTAGTATAATGATAGGTATAATAACATATATTTCAGTGTTAGAAAGAACAAAAGAAATAGGAATTTTAAGAGCCATTGGTGCAAGTAAAAGAGATATTTCCCGCGTCTTTAATGCCGAAACTATTATTGAAGGACTAGCTGCTGGAATTTTAGGAATCATTGTCACTATTATATTAAATATTCCTATAAATATGGTTATACGTTCACTTACAGATATTTCTAAAGTGGCGATATTACCTTATGCTGGAGCAATTATATTAATTGTTATTAGTGTTAGTTTAACTGCTATTGCAGGATTAATACCATCCCGTTATGCTAGTCGCAAAGACCCAGTAGAAGCTTTAAGAAGCGAATAAAAATAACCTAATGGTTATTTTTATTTAAAAAAAAAGTAATAAAAATTACTTTTCAATAAATATTTTTCTAGTAATAAAATTGTAAACCATAACAATTGCTGTTGCAATAATTTTACCAATCATTTCGTGAATATGAATTAAATCAACCGATATATATAAAATTAAAGAATTTAAAGCTAAACCAATTACACTTAAAATAATAAAAACTAAAAAATCTTTTGTTGTTTGTTTTTTATTAACATTAAATACCCATTTAATACTTAAAATGTAATTATATATAACGGATATACTAAAAGAAATAATAGATGCAATTAAATAATGAATATGTAGAAATTGACTTAAAACTGTAAAAATGCCATAGTCAATAACAAATGCTGTACCTCCTACAATACCAAATTTTATAATTTGTTGAATTAATTTATTTTTAAAAAATTTATTTATCATTTGCTTCACCTATACTTAATAAATATAATTCATAAAGTTCTCTATGTTTTTTGTTTATTATTTGTAAAACTATTCCCGTAATAGATAAAAGTATAGCAATTACTAAAGAAATAGATGCTACAATTAAACTAGGGAATCTTAATACTAATCCTGTTTTAAAATATTCTATAAATGGTGGTATACCTAAAAATAAAGTTATAATAAAGAACATAAGCGCTAAAATATTAAAAAACATTAAAGGTTTATATTCGGCAAATAGAATACCAATTGTTTTTAGAACTTTAAAACCATCAGAGTAAGTATTTAGTTTAGAAATACTCCCTTTTGGTCGATCACGATAGGTAACAGGAATTTCTTTTAATTTAAAATTTTTATCGACGGCATGAATAGTCATTTCGGTTTCTATTTCAAAACCTTTGGAAATAATTGGAAAACTTTTGACAAATTCATAACTAAAAGCTCGATAGCCGGTCATTATATCTTTAACATTATTTTTAAAAATCTTATTAATTAAAAAACGAACTAAACTATTTCCGAAATTATGAAAAGGACGTTTATTTTCCTCAAAATAAGTGCTTGATAAACGATCGCCAATAACCATATCTGCTTTTCCTTCTAATACTAAATCACACATTTCCCGAGCGTTTTCCGCGGGATAAGTGTCATCGCCATCAATCATTAAATAACAATCAGCCTTAATATCTTTAAACATTGTTTTAATGACATTACCTTTTCCTTGGCGATATTCATAACGAACAATAGCTCCGGCTTTTTTCGCTATCTTATCAGTATTATCTGTCGAATTATTATCATATACATATATATCGGCATCCGGCAACGCTTTTTTGTAATCTTTAATTACTTTTTCAATTGTTTTACTTTCATTATAACAAGGTATTAAAACTGCAATTTTTTTCATTTTTTCACTCCTTTAATAAATTTATGAAAATCGCCATAATTAAGGGAATTGAAAATACAAAACCTAAAGTATAGCGAAAATAAGTATTAACGGGGCTTGCAAAGCAAACCAGTATAAGAGAAATAACGGGACATATAATTATTAAATATTTGTATTTTTTTAATTTAATAATATATGTAAAAATTAACATCCATAGCCAAGTAGCAAATCCAATATTTACAAGTAATCCAATAACGGGAATATAAGGAAAAGCTGAACCATAATAATAAAGTATATTTCGCCAAGTATCTAAGTTATTATAATGATATGGTATACCTACATCATTTAAATAGGGATAAAATTTATTATATATATACCAACTATGAGTATCCGGATAAATATAACCATATGTATTAGCGAAAGTAGCATTAATGTAAGTACCAGGATGTTTTTGAAATTGATTCCACCATACTTGAAAATAATTATTTAAATCTTCATTGGTACTATATTTATTATACTTGTTTTTAACTGGGTCTGCAATATTTGGTTTATAACGTGTAGCTAAAGTATCATATTCTAATATTTTATCTATTATTATTTTTTCTTCATCAGTAACATCAGCATTATGATATTTTACGTATCTTGCCGTTTGTTGAAAAGGAATTGATAAAATTTCTCTTATACTGCCTGGCGTTATTTTCCAATAAGGAAGAAGAATATTCGTAAAACTATAGTAACTTATTATAGGTATTAAGAAAGTAACTAATAGTTTTAATATTTTTTTTGGAAAAGCTACGAATAAAAAAGGAAAAGACATTATTACTAGATAAATACCATTATTTCTAAATAAAGATATTAAAAGCATTAAAATAGTTAAAATAAATAAATTTTGCCAATTAAAGTTTTGAAATTTTATTAAATCAAATAAACGAATAATATATAAAATAACAAAGATGGTAAAAAAGACATCCTTAACTGTCGATACGGCATAAAAAGGAAAAACAGGCACTAAACCATAAATTAATAAAGTAATAATTCTAATAGTTAAAGGAGTATTTATTTTTTTATAATACCAGATAATATAACTAAATAATGAAATAAGAGCGATGGTTTGCATAAGGGTATAAAAAAATATTCCTAAATTAAAAGAACCTATTTTTATTCCTAATTTAGCAAAAGAACCAATTATAAGAGTATGTAAAACAGGATGATGGTTTGTTATAGTTACGTTTTCATCTAACATAATATTATAATCACTATATTTGGTTTTAATTCCTAGAAATTGTTCAATTTGAAAACTTGGATCAGGAGATATAATACCTGGATAATAGGCAATTAAATAGGGTAAATATAGTAAAAATAGTAGACAAAAAGTCGCTAGAAAAGGATGTTTATTAAAGACAAAATCTATTAATTTATGATCTTTTTTTTTAAACTTTTTCTTTTTTAATTCTTCATATATAAAAGTAATTAAACTACTAAATAAGAAATAATATCCTAAAAACATTAATATAGAAATTAAAAATACTTTATAATTTCCCAATATTAAAGAGTAGTTACCGACAGCTTTATAACTATTCCCTATAAGCATAAATATACTATAAATAGAGGCTAATAATTTAAATAGTAATGGTTCTTTTAAATTTAATTTTTGATATTTTTGGTAATAAAGATAAAAAAAGATACTTGTAATTATAATAAAAATGACACTGACTTTTAAGGGATTATTAATATTAATAATATCTTTACTATTAGTTAAATTAAGAGTGAAGGCCAATATAGTTAAAAATGTTTTAATTATTAATAAAAACTTTTTTTTCATTTACTTTCTTCCTTTTTGAGTTAATTATATCAAAAAGCAATGACTTAAGCAAAAAAATCTTTCCAAGGATCAACTCTTTTTAATCTTTTTATAGCTTCTTCCATTGTTATTTCATTGGGTTTTATTTTATCTAACTCACTCCATTTAATAGGCATAGAAACAGGCAAATTTTTTCTTAAACGTATGGAATAGGGGGCAACTGATGTGGAACTTTTGGTATTTCGAATCCAGTCAATAAATATTTTTTTATGACGTTTATTTTTACGAATGTTACTGGTATATTTTTGGGGCCATTTTTCTTCCATTAATAAAGCAATATTTTGGGCTGTATTTCGGGCTTGTTGCCAAGACATTTTAACTTTAAGAGGAACAAGAATATGATAGCCTTTACCACCACTTGTTTTAAGATAGGATTTTAAGTTTAAACTATCTAAAATACTTTTTAAATCTTTTACCCCTTGACGAAGTTTGGTAATAGGAAGAGATTTATCGGGATCTAAATCAAATACTAAAATATCAGCTTGTTCTAAATCGTTTACTTTGCTACCCCAGGGATGAAATTCAAAACTATTCATTTGTACTTCACTTAATAAACCATAAATATTTGTTATATAATAATAATCGGTTAAAGTCTTATCACTTGGTAAATTTATTTTTTTAATACCCGGATTTTTATTTTCTAAATGTTTTTTAAAAAATATTTCACCTTTTATTCCTGATGGTGCTCTAATTACACTAATAAGACGATTTTCAATATATGGTAACATTCTAAAAGCCACTTGTTTATAATAATTAAATATTTCTTCTTTAGTATATTTATTAGTTATTTTTTTCTGAGGATTAGTTAAAATAGGAAAATTTTCTTCATTAGTAATTTCTCTCATTGTACGATTAGTTTTTATACTTTTATTAATTCTCTTTATATTTTTAAAGCCTTTAACATTATCTTTTTCTTTTATTAAAAGCCAATTATTATTCTTTAAATGTATCATTGTCCATAAGCCTTTTAATCTTTTTCCTTTTAAAATAAATTTAAAATTGGACATATTAAAAGAATTATTTATTTTTGTTGTAGGTATCCAGTATCCTTCATCCCATAGCATTACTGTTCCTGCTCCATATTCTCCCTGAGGAATTGTCCCTTCAAAATGCCGGTATGTTAGCGGATGATCTTCTACCATAATCGCCAGTCTTTTAGTGGTATAATCATAAGATGGACCTTTAGGGATGGCCCAACTTTTTAAGGCTCCATTCCATTCTAAACGAAAATCATAATGATCTTTTCGAGCTATGTGATGTTGGATACAAAAACGTAATTTATTAGAACTTTTAATAACACTACCTTTAGGTTCTTTAGTTTTATTAAAGTTTCTTTTTCCTTGATATTTTTTTAAACTATTTGTCATTTATCTCACTTTATTATTTTGGTAATAAATATTATATTTTATACTAAATGAAAAAAACTTGGTAGATCCAAGTTACTTTTCAGGATAAGTTATAATTTGTCTAGTTCTTGTAATAGGTTTTTTATGATATATTAAAGCATTAGTTTCATCCATTAGTTCCGTCATCATTTCGACATATGGTAAAAGAGGATGTGTTTGCGATATATTTATGGCATAAAATAACCATTGCCATTCAGCAAATAAATCGGGATAATGATGTTCTAAAGAATTAAGTTTTTTATGGCTACCTTTGGTAAGTAAGGCTCCATTTTCTATTGTAGTATCGCCATTTTTTCTTTTTACAATATGATGATATGTCAAGGGATTATCTTCGGTAATAGGGGCACCCATCCAATCATAGCCATTAGGTTTATATATTAAAATCATTTGCTTTAATATTTCTTGGGTATTTGTATCCATTATTTTTTCCTTCCTTTAATTTTAAATGTTAAAATAAACGAATGTAGTTATTATTATAGTATTTATAAAAGATCTTGGCAAGAAGTATTTTAAAAAAATAAAAAATCCGTAAAATCCGGATATTTTTAAAAAACTGGGGCGAAGTGTGGGAGTCGAACCCACGCATAATAGAGCCACAATCTACCGTGTTAACCACTTCACCAACTC